>JABWAJ010000735.1 GCA_013361075.1 Saprospiraceae bacterium
TCCAATATCACCTCGATAAAAACTGGAAATCTGAAATCCTCCGCGACGAGGTTACCGGGCGGTTTTATACCTTGATGGAACATGGCCGGAATACCCTGGTTTTGGAAATTAATACGCATGACGGCACAACCTCTGAATATCTATTGTTGGAAAAAGCTTTTGTACAAAAAGTAAAGGTATCGAACGGCAGGTTGTACTTTTTATACAAGGATTTTGCTTTTTCAGACCACAATTTAAAGCTCCATAGGGTGGGGTAGCACCCCTGGATCCGTTAATCCTGCGTTAAGCCGTTTGATCATTCCTGCATATCTTCAGGCGAAGCATTACTTTTGCAGGAAGCAACCTGCAAGGAATGTTACGAAACCAGTTTTACATGATGCATTTTCAATTTCCCGGATCAATCAGGCACCTGTTGGCGGGCGTTGTCTGCCTTTTGATGTGCGTTGCCGGATGGGCACAGCGCCCCCCAACGGGCATCGGAATAACAGGGCAGGGTAGTTCTTCTACCACCAATGCTTCTGTTTTTGCAGGGCAGGAAGATTTTGACGACCGGGATACTTTCGGTGTTTTTTCCTTTTTGGTCAGCAATCCAAACCGCGAAACACCATTCTCGGATTCATTGCTGGGGAATTTTTTCCACCAGTACGACCCTGCCCGGCGGCGGGACCTCGATCTTGCACACCTTGGTAATCTGGGGTCTGCTCACCAGTTTGTTTATTTTCAAACTTTACCCAGAAGAGGATTCGACATTGGACTGCACCAATACGACGCCTACCTGACGCGTGCTGCAGATCTGCCCTTTTACCGATTGGAGAAAGCGTATACCAATGTTGGTTATACCCAGGGTTCGGAACAGGCCGACGGGTATTTTACCGCTGAGTTTAGCCGTAATTTTGCCGATGGCCTCAATTTTTCAATTGATTATGAGAAAATTAGCCAAATAGGCCGCCAGGACCAATATCCCAATCAAAATACCCGAAATACAGCATTGGCTACCGGGTTGTGGCTCCATGGGAAAGGCGGACACTACGACGGATTTTTTGCTTTTGCCAGCAACACCATCGAACAGGAAGACAATGGCGGGATCGCCAAAGAGCCTGCCCGCGGAGAAACTTTCGAAAGCCCGTCTTCGGCAGAGGTTTTCCTGGAAGATGGACAAACGCGCCACTCCCATCGGGAATGGCAATACACCCAATATTACCGGTTTGGCGGCCAAGCCGATTCAACAGGGCACCAGCGCCGGGCATTTACGCTTTCTCATCAGGTCAACCTGTCCAACAGCACCTATAAGTTTTTCGATTCTTATGCAATAGCGGATACTGAGTTTTACACGCGATTTCCGCACCTGCAAACAGACGAACGCGGTGCACGCTTTTTTCTCGACCACCGCGCTATCGAAAACAGCTTCCGCATTAGCACGTATAAGCTCCGCGACGGCGGCCAAAAGAATGTAGCCAAAGAGCAACGCGACCTGCTCGAAGCAGGACTGACCCATATTCACCACCGGGTTCGCCAGGAAGGCGCTCCGGATACCGTGCTGAACAACCTCCTGCTACACGGGCGATGGCTTTTTCAGCCTACAGCCCGGTTGCGCTTTGAGGCATTCGGGCATTTAAATCTATGGGACAATGGTGGCGATTACCAGGCGGGCGGAGCACTACTGCTTGATTTCGGAAAGCTGGGCGCACTGAACATCCAGGCTTCCAATCAGTTGTACAGCCCCAATTTGCTCCAGCACCGCCTCTACCTGAC
>JABWAJ010000151.1 GCA_013361075.1 Saprospiraceae bacterium
GTAATTCATCTGCATTTTTGTGGTAATAGCCAACTGTATGCAAACCCGGGTCGGGTTTGATGTAGTGGAGGCCCGATTGGAGCATATAAACATCCGGAGAGACGCCAAATGCCAGCGGGTGCGAATTGTCTATTCGCCCAAGCAACGCCGCGCCGGGGATGGCTTTTTTGCCCATAAAATCTTCCCGGTCAGCATAGCTCAGGTACACCGCTGCATTGCTGCTGTCGCGCTTGATTTCCGGCATTTTGGTTTTGGTAAACTTTGATTTTTGGTCGGTGAAATAACCTGCTGCGCTTTCGCTGGCAACAAGTACTCCGCCTGAACTGACCCACTCGCGCAACTGGTCGAGCTGGTCTTTGGCAAATACCTTATCGAGGCCATCACCGCCACCGGGTAAAATGAGCACATCGTAGTTTTTCAAATCAACCAGGCCATAGCGTTGTCCGAATTTTGGAAGGGCAGTTTGCTTCAGCACACTGCTCCGAATGCGCTGCACCGGCAATTGCGTTTCCTGATCAAACAGAAAATAGATCTGGCCGCACGACAATGCATCGAAGGGCGGGTCGGTCAACAACGCCACTTTGGGTTGTTTGAGCGGACGGTTGCTGGAAGAAGCAAGGTCGTAGCCCGATAGCATGCGCCCCGAATCATGGGCCCGAATCACGACACCACAAGTTGTTGCGATTTCCCTCAGTTCGCGTTCTATTCGCGACAAGCGATCCAAATTGGCGCCACACAGCACGATGAGTGACCCTGGTGAATAGGTATTTTTCCCATCGCTGAACGCTTTTTCTGCCGCCCGCACTTTGTAGCCTTTTTGCCACAGCAGCGCCAGTGCTTTTGGCGCGTGGCGCTGGTTCCAGTCAATGAGGTATGCATAGCCGGCAGCGCGGTCGAGCTGGCCAATCGTTTTGGAGGCGGCTTTCACCGGTTGGGTGGCTACCGTACTTTTTTGCGTCAGGTAATACGCGTCTAAATTATAAGCTAAAGGCGCTGACCAGGTAGAAATGTCGTACATCACGGAGTCTTCAATGGCTAAACTGCGCTCCATGACACTGTTCAGCAGCAAATGCCGGGGCTGATCGGTGGAAATGAGGTAGGCACCTTTCGCAAAAGTTTTCTTTTCTGCTTTGCCCGTCCGAAAATTAAAAGCCTGGGGCGCATTGAAGTCTCCTGTAGTTTGTTCTACCCGGATGCCCTGCCGCAGCAAAATGTCGATCACATCCTCCAGATACCCGCCTTGTTCAGCGGGCAGTACATATGCTTTAACAGGTGATTTGCTGCTGGTTGAGCTCCAGGTATCGTAGCTGTAGCGCAGCAGTTTCCGGCGGTGTTCTGCCGATTTAAAAATGGTAGCAATGGAAGTCGTGTAGTGGTCGAAAATTCGCTGGCGAAACGTTTGGACGGTTCCTTCTTCCGTCATCACTGCACGGCCCCCGCCGATGCCGCCCTGCTCAGTGAGCATGCCAATAGCCCCCTGAACACTGGGGTAGCTGGAACCGTAGCCCGGATAGAAAAAATCAAAAGCTTCGCGGGTAAAGTAGTTGATCCGGTGCTTGTCAAAAGCGCGCACATTGGCCATCCCGAACGTATCCGACCAGGCTTCGTAGCGGTCGGGCAGCAGCAGGTTGCGGGGCGTAGTGCCGGGCATGGTGAAATAATTGCTGTTGTAGCCCTGTTCGTGATAATCTACATGTACCTGCGGCATCCATTTTTGATATTCTGCCGTCAGGCCACGCATTTCGGGATGAACACCCCAAATCCAGTCGCGGTTGAGGTCAAACCAATAATGGTTGGTACGGCCATTGGGCCAGGGTTCGTAGTGCTCCAGGTCAGAAGGCTCTTCCGCCACAACGTTGCGTGCCACGCTTTTGTACCAGTAAATATACCGGTCGCGGCCATCGGGGTTTACACAGATATAGAGGATGATTACGGAGTTGTCGAGCACCGCTTTGGTGGCGGCATCCGTTGCCGCAGCGAGGCGGTAAGCCACTTGCATGACCGCCTCGGTAGAGGAGGCTTCGTTGCCGTGGATGTTGTAACTCATGGAGGTAAATACCGGCTGCGACTCGATCAGTTGGTCTGCTTCTGCCTTACTGAGAGCGGCCGGATCAGTTAATTTCAGGTGGTTTTGCCGAAGGGTTGCTATGTTTTTGTGGTTTTCCGGCGAGGTGATGACCACATTGATCAACGCGCGCCCTTCGTAGGTTTTTCCGTATTCGTTCAGGGAAACCTTTTCGGAAGCGGCGTCTAAGGCTTTAAAATAAGCGACTGTATTGGCATAAAGGGTTTTGTCTTCACCCAATTTGTATCCTAAAAATGCTTCCGGCACCGGAATGGCTGCGTCGTAAGGCAATTCGGGTTCGAAAGCAAAGCGGGATTCGACCAATTGGATTTGGGCAGACAGGGAAATGGAGAGTACCCCGCACAGGAGTGGGAAAAGGAGTTTTTTCATACTGCAAAATTTTAATAATCGGTCTGACAAGATAAGAAAGTAAGGGAACTCCTCTCACATCACCACAAAAAAACCTTACTTCACCACCTCCGCCTCTTCCAAAATGTAATTCAAATAATACAAATCCGCATCATTCAACCGGAGTTTGCCTTTGAAAGTTGTTACCTGATCCAGGTCAAATTCGGGTGCTTTGCCTGCCAATTTGATGTCCATCACCGACTCGGGGCCGGCATTGCCACAAAAAAAGCACTGGCTGAACGGGTTGGCCGACAGCACCAGGATGTCTGTATTGCCGATTTCTTCGGTCGGGATCACGTAGCCCTTTATTTGTACCATTTTCCCGTCAAGGGCCTTGATCAAAGGATGAAAAATGGGATAAGGCACAAAGGCGTCGGCTTCGTCGTTGAACATTTCTTTAAATTCTATTTTGGCCAACATTTGCCAGTTCAAATCCACTGCCTCGCCAAGGAAGGTATAATTTGCAGGGTTGAATGCAGCCGGAGCGGCATTCAGTGCTTTGACCCTTGCTTCTAAGGAAGTATCGGAGGGTGCCTGAGCTGTGGAATCAACAGAATTGGCAGTTTCTGCTGCTGCATCTTTGGAAGCAGGTGCGCAGGCTGTTGCAAAAAAGAGCAGCGAGATCAGGATGATGAAACCAAAACGCAACATAGGAATAAGGTTTAAGCCCACCAGCTCCAAAGGGGAGCCGGATTAGTGTTCAACGATGAGTTCATTATACGAAATAGAAATAAATTCGGCTCTGCTTCCCCTCGGGGGTTGGGGGCTGACGTTGGGGCAGGGCTTGTATTTTTTGCAACGAAAAAAGGGAAATGCATGACACATCTCCCTTTTTTCAGTCAGCATCTGTTGGCATTAGACGCTTCAGGTTATCAACGGCTTACTTCAGTCGCTCAACCAAAGCTTTGAACGCTTCGGGGTGATTCAGCGCGAGGTCTGCAAGCACCTTTCTGTTGAGTTCGACCTTATTTTCAGCCAGCTTGTGAATGAGCTTGGAGTAGGAAGTGCCCAATTGGCGGGCGCCTGCGTTAATCCTGGCAATCCAGAGGCGGCGATAAGCGCGTTTTTTCAGCTTGCGGCCTACAAACGCATAACCCATTGCTTTCTCTACGGCGTTTTTAGCGACCGTAAGGACATTTTTCCGGCGGCCAAAATAACCCTTGGCGGCCTTGAAGATTTTTTTCCGGCGATGCTTGGAAGCGACCGAATTTACAGAACGTGGCATAAAACATTTTTTAGTGCAACACAGGGGCCTGAAGTCTTTTCGGACACTTTGCCTGTGTTCTCGTTAAAAAAGAGACGTTAGATGTCAGATTTCAGATCTAAGACGAGGGACGTTTCCATTGAGACGTGTGGTCTGATCCGTTTCTTTACATCAAAAAAATTAAGCGAGCAACATGCGCTTTACGCGTGCCTCATCGGCTTCGCTCACTACGCCTGCATCGCGGTTACGCAGCTTGGATTTTCTGCTTTTGCTGCCCAACCGGTGCGATGTGTTGGCATGAAAGCGCTTTACCTTGCCGGAGCCGGTAATTTTGAAGCGCTTTTTCGCACTTGAGTGCGTCTTCATCTTAGGCATCAGTCAATGAATTTTGTTAAAACGAGGTGCAAAAATAGACAAATCCTCCTAATCTCAAAGCGCTCCTTACTTCTTTTTTTTCGGTGTCACGATAACGATCATGCGACGACCTTCTAATTTAGGCAAGGATTCAGCCTGTCCGTATTCCTCCAGCTCCTTCAGAAAGCGCAGCAACAGCAATTCTCCCCGGTCTTTGAAAACAATCGTCCGGCCGCGGAAATTGACATAAGCTTTTACTTTTGCCCCTTCATCGAGGAAAGTTTTGGCGTGGCGTACTTTAAACTCGAAATCGTGATCATCGGTATTCGGTCCAAAACGAATTTCTTTGATAACCGTTTTCGCCGTTTTCGCCTTGATTTCCTTTTCTTTCTTCTTTTTTTCGTAGAGGAATTTGTTGTAGTCCGTGATGCGTACTACGGGAGGTACGGCATTCGGGGATATTTCTACAACATCAAGTTCGACCTGGGTGGCCCACTCTTTAACCTTGCGGGTAGGATAAACACCGGCTTCTATGGTGGTTCCGATGATGTTGCTCAATTCCTCCAGGCTGTCGCCGACTAATCGGACTTCCGGGATTCGAATTTGGTCATTCACCCTAAATTCAGGCTGTTTAAAGGTGTCTTGCCTGGAGAATTCTCTCTTTGCCAATCGTTTGTCGTTTAGTTAAACCATATTGCTTTAAAGCACGGTCAAATATAATGCAAATATGTAAAAAAGTACACCAGCAAAAAATGCTGATGTACTTTTATTAATTTGTTGAAGTCTGTTTATTCCTCCACGTCCGAAATCACGGTCGTTTGTGCCAGTTTAATTTCCAGGCCTTCTCCGTTTTCTTTCAGCGAAGCTTCAAGATGGGCCCCTTCCTGCGGATTCTCGTTGAGGATGAACTCTGCAAGCGGGTCTTCAATGTATTTCTGAATGGCCCGGTGCAGCGGGCGTGCGCCAAATTGCGGATCGAAGCCTTTTTCAGCAACAAATTTTTTCGCTCCTTCTGTCAGTTCCAGTTTGAAATTCAGCCCGTTCAGTCGCTGGTACAAATCCTGCAACGCAAGATCAATGATGCTGAAAATTTCTTCCTGCCCTAACGTATTGAAGATGACCACATCGTCAATCCTGTTGAGGAATTCTGGCGAAAACGTGCGTTTCAGAGCATTCTGGATGATCGTTTTGGAATGATCTTCTGATGCCTCCTGGCGTGCCTGAGTTGCAAAGCCTACACCCTGACCAAAATCCTTCAACTGGCGTACACCAATGTTGGAAGTCATGATGATGAGTGTGTTTTTGAAATCCACTTTACGGCCCAGGCTATCGGTCAGTTGTCCGTCATCCAGTACCTGGAGCAGGATATTGAATACATCCGAGTGGGCTTTTTCAATTTCGTCCAGCAGGACTACCGAATAAGGCTTGCGGCGCACTTTTTCCGTCAACTGCCCGCCTTCTTCGTAACCCACATAGCCCGGAGGAGCGCCAATGAGTCGGCTTACAGAAAATTTTTCCATGTATTCGCTCATGTCAATCCGGATGAGCGCATCTTCGCTGTCGAACATGTAGCGGGCCAGCGCTTTGGCGGTTTCGGTTTTCCCGACACCGGTAGGGCCGAGGAAAATGAAGGAGCCAATGGGTTTGGACGGCGATTTTAAGCCTAAGCGGTTGCGCTGGATGGCTTTGGTTACTTTCGTAATGGCTTCTTCCTGGCCAATGATGATGTGCTTCAGGTCGCTCACCATATTGACCAATTTTTTGCCTTCGCTTTGTGCCACGCGCTTGACAGGAATGCCGGTCATCATGGAAACTACCTCTGCAATATCCTCTTCATCAACCGGATAGCGCTTCACTTTCACTTCTTCCTCCCATTGCTGCTTGGCAAATTCAAGCTGGCGAACCAATTTGGATTCTTTGTCACGCAGGTCGGCAGCACGCTCGTATTGCTGATCTTTAACCGCTTGATTTTTAGAGTCTTTCAACTCTTCGATGCGTTTTTCCAGCTCCTCCACATGCTCCGGCACATGGATATTTTTAAGGTGAACGCGGGCGCCCACTTCATCCAGTACATCAATGGCTTTGTCCGGCAGGAAGCGATCTGTGACGTAGCGGTCGCTGAGGCGAACGCAGGCGTTGATGGCTTCTTCAGAATACGTCACATTGTGAAACTCTTCATAACGCGGCCTGATGTTATTGAGAATGTGAATGGTATCTTCTACGGAAGGCGGATCCACCATAACTTTCTGGAAGCGGCGGTCAAGCGCCCCATCTTTTTCAATGTACTGGCGGTATTCATCAAGGGTAGAAGCACCGATGCACTGCAATTCGCCACGTGCCAGGGCTGGTTTAAAAATATTGGAAGCGTCCAGCGAGCCGGTAGCGCCGCCTGCGCCTACAATGGTGTGGATTTCGTCAATGAAAAGGATCACATCCCGGGATTTCTCCAGTTCATTCATGATCGCTTTCATACGCTCCTCAAACTGGCCCCGGTATTTTGTGCCGGCCACCAGTGCAGCCAGGTCGAGCATCACAATCCGCTTATTGAACAAGGTGCGGGATACTTTTTTCTGGATGATGCGGAGGGCCAGGCCTTCGACGATTGCAGTTTTACCAACGCCGGGTTCGCCAATCAGGATTGGATTGTTCTTTTTGCGACGGCTGAGGATCTGAGAAACGCGCTCAATTTCAGTATCCCGTCCAATAATCGGATCAAGTTTGTCTTCTTCCGCCAGTTTGGTAATGTCCCGGCCAAAGTTGTCTAAAACAGGGGTCCGCGATTTGGTATTCCCCTTGCGTTGCTGCTGGTAGCGGGATTGTCCTTCATCGTCATCATAAGGGTCGTCCTGCTCAGATGGTGCCTGAGCATACGGCTCAATATAACCGGTAAAATCTTGTTCCTGTCGCACATATTCCAACTCCGATTTGAACGTATCGTAATCTACGTCAAATTGCTGGAGGATTTTCGAAGCGGGCATTTCTTTGTGTTTTAAGATAGAAAGCAGCAAATGCTCCGGATTGATTTCTTCGTTCTTGAGCATCTTGGCTTCCAAAAAGGTTACCTTCAATACTTTTTCAGCTTGTTTGTTCAGTGGCAGGCCATCGATATTCAAACCGGTGAAAGCGCTTGCCGGGCTTTTCTGGATGGAATCTTCCAACAGGCGCTGCAACTCTGCTGCGTCCACATCTAATGATTCCAGCACTTTCATCGCCAAACTGTCTTTTTCAGACACGATGCCCAGCAGTAAGTGTTCCGTCCCGATGAAGTCATGCTCCAGCCGTCGGGCCTCTTCCCTGCTTTTGGTGATGATTTGCTTAACTTTTGGTGAAAACTTTCTATTGTTCATCTGCGAAGTTATTCTGCGCCTGTGATTGAATAGGGCAATATTAGTACATAATGTCCAACCGCGCAACAAGGGCGGTTAGTTTGCCCAAAATTGGAATTAGAACAACAAAAGGTTAAAGTGGGTTCAAGATTTTTTTTCCACTTACTCCATTTGTGAAACTTTCATCATCCGGTCTTCTACTTCCTGCACCAGTTGAATGAACTTCGGATCCCTTTTGGTCTCGTAGGTTCGATGGAAAGGCAAGTCGACATGAATGTGTTCCACGATTTTTGAAGGCGGTGATTTCATGATGTAAATGTCGTCACCCAAAAAGACGGCCTCTGAAATATCGTGGGTAATGAATATGACGGTTGGGTGGAACTTTAGCCACAAATCCGCCAATAAAATTTGCATCTGGAACCGGGTGTTGATGTCCAAAGCACCAAATGGCTCATCCATGAGCAGAATATCCGGGTTTGCCAGCATGCTGCGTGCGATGGCTACCCGCTGCAGCTGCCCACCTGACAATGTCGGGTACACTGCGTATTTCTGTTCATGGCCTTCCAATCCTACAAGGCGGATGATTTCCATTGCCTTTTCGTCCCGTTCCGCCTTTTTTATGCCTTTGTACTGCAAAGCAAGGCCAACATTGTCCAGCACCGTCATCCATGGCAGGGAAGAATACTGTTGAAAAACCATCCCGGCCCTTTTTTCACTGGATACCGGTTTTTCGTGGATGAGGACCTGCCCGGCAGTTGGTTCCTGTAATCCTGCAATATAACGCAAAATTGTGGATTTGCCACAGCCCGACATTCCTAAAATAACAACAAATTGTCCCTGGGCAGGTTTGTCTTCAATGAGCAGGTTGAAATCCTGAATTACATAAGAAGCGCCCCCGTTGTAGCTTTGGCTTACCCCTTTGATGTCAATGATGTTGTCCCGCTCCGTATCTTTATAAGATGGCATGTTTTTAATTTTTAATGATTCCTGTTTTTTGCCCTTGCCTAAAAAATCACCGGCTTTTTTTCAATGATTGCCAGATCTCAAGTTCGCCAATGAGCATCACGGCCACGCAGGCCACCCCAATCAATACGCTTCCATAGACGGCGGTAGCGCCCAGTGCGGAAAGATTAAGGCCCAAAACCGGCAACAGAAACAACACCGCCAGATAAAGCAATAAGGCAAAAATGGCCAATTCCACCTGCCGGATACCCCTCAGGGTTGTTTTGTAGTACTTGTGCGGAAACAGGCGGCGATCCATGTAGACAAAAACCCGGTCCTGAATAAATCCGATGAGGATGATCACCAGCAATACAGCAAAGACGCGGTCTACCTGACCCTGGCGGGCTTTGATGTAAATCAGGGAACCAATTCCGCCCTGTCTGTTCAGCAATTCTGCAATGATGATGTAGGTCCAGGAAATAGCGGTAAGCACCCGGATGTCATCCATTAATTTTGACATTACCGCCGGAAAATAAACCGTACGGATGGTTTGCCAGTTGGTAGCACCAAGGGTAAACACGGTTTTCAAATAAACATCGTCCACTTCGTCTATGCGCTGCACGACCACTGGAAGGAGGTAAACCATGATGCCAAAAGCAAGGAAGGCAATTTTCATCTGGTCTTCAATACCAAACCAGATGATAAACAGGCCGGTAAGTGCACTAAGGGGCAAATAGCGCAAGGCATCTACCTGTTTGCTGAACAAGCCCCGGAATAGCGGAAACAAGCCAATGAGAAACCCCAGCGGGATGGCAATGACCAGCGCCCAGAAATACCCCTGAAGGTTGAGCCAAACAGATCGGCCTGTGTTTTTGGCTAAGGCATCTTCTTGCAGCAATGGTCCGTAAGAGTTGAGCACCCGGTCAGGGCGGGGCAATAACGGATATACCCTGACGAATTCCGTCGCATTCGCAAAAAGCAAGGAATCTGCCCGGGCAATGGAATCTAAGTTGATTTTCGCTCCGGTAGAGTCCTGATCGACAATGGAAGAAGGCAGTCTTGGATCAAACCCCTGCACAACCGGGCGCTTGATAGACAGTGCTTCCGCCAATACCCACCAAAGCAGCACAAACAGGACCAGGCCGGCAATGCCCAGCAAAATGTCCCACTTTTGATTGAGTTTTCCTCTAAGTTCAAACAGCATCTTAGGTAGTGATTTAATTTAACGGGCTAAATTTAGTTGCTATCTTGCAAAAAGTGATGGTTTGTTGTAGGTTTGTACAATCAAATAAAATGCCTTTGTTAATTATTCTTTTTTTCTGCCAGCCTGGCATAGTTTAAAGTGCCTTTAATTCCTTGATGTGTTGCCCCGTGGCGACGGGGTCATTTTTTGGACTTTAAACGACTTTTACACCATGTTTCAACTATCCACCACCCGTTTGAGGTTGATTCCACTCAATCCCGGACAAGCTCAGCTATTGATAACCAGCCGGGAAGCGCTTGAGCGCCAGCTCGGACTCAATATCTCCTCCCTTGAATTGAGCGCCGACAGCAGCTTCTGGGGGGAATTTGAAAGCGCCATGCAGGAATTTGTCTTGCCCATGTTGGTTAAGTACCCACAACAATACGAATGGTTTACGCATTGGCTGATTGTCCATGACGCAGCGAATCTCACCATTGGCGGCATCGGCATTGGCGGCTTGCCCAATCAAAATGGAGAAACCATGCTGGGATATTTCATAGACCGGCGGTTTGAAGGCCAGGGGTTTGCCACTGAAGCAGTAAAGGAGTTAGCCGGTTGGCTTTTTCAAAACGAAAGCCTGAAATGGCTGATTGCAGATATTCCGGTTGGGCATCTTGCTTCCCAAAAAGTGCTTCAGAAAAACGGCTTTGTTTTTGCCGGGGCTGTGGAGGAAG
>JABWAJ010000152.1 GCA_013361075.1 Saprospiraceae bacterium
ATAAGTTCGTGATACGAGAGTTTTGCGGAATCGAAAATCGGGAAAGAACTGTCGGTGAGGCCAATTTTAATCAGAGCGGCCCAGGCATCACAAAACCCTTTATGGCGCAACGTGCCGCGAACGATGTTGGGAATGCCATTCAGGCCGTACACTTCGCGGTAAAGCATCGAGTCGCGGTTGGCATACGCTTCCCATTCGCCCATATCCTGGATATTCACCATCCAATGTTCGCGAAACAGGCGGTGGTAGGGCACGTATTTGAACTTGCCGTTTTCAAAAAATTGCGCCGTGCCAGTCCCTGCGCGTACTACGTTGCGTGGATTCCAGGTGAATTTGTAGTGCCAGGGGTTGTCGTCGCTTTCCGGTGCCACAACACCGCCTGCATAGGAACGGAAAGCGGTAATTTTCCCTCCTTTGGCTTTGATGGCTTCAATGCGCTGCATGGCCGACATGTGGTCAATACCGGGGTCGAGCCCCAATTCGCCCATAAAAATCAGCTCGTGGTTGCGCACCTTATCGCCGAGCTTTTGCATCTCCTGGGAAACATAAGAAGCCGTAATCAGGTGCTTTTTCAGCTTGACGCAATCCTGCGCCACTTCAAAGTGCAGGTGAGCCGGCAGGAGCGAAACGACCACATCCGCCCGACCGATAAGTTCCCGGCGGTCGTTGTCTTTGAGCGCATCCAACCATGTAGCCCTGCCGTTCGGGTGGTTGTTCACTTTGCGCTCGGCCAATGCAGGATCGGCATCAGCAACCGTTACAAACCAGTTATTTTCCTTGGCTTTGTTTAATGTGTAATTGATCAGCGCTGTTGCCGAACGGCCTGCGCCGATGATCAGGATATTATTCATGTTGCCTCTGAATTTGCGCGCAATTTAGAAACAGGAAACCAGATTGTCAAACCGGAAGTGAAGCAGGACAGCGAAATAAATCAGGTGGATTTACGACGCGCAAAGAAGAATAAAAACAAACGACTTATCTTTGGTAATAAATCGCCTTCCATGAAAAATGCATTATTCGGACTTTGCTGTTTACTGGGCTTGCTGTGCGCTTGTTCCGGCCCTTCCGGGAAAAATGGTTCTGCCATGTTCACCGTGACGTACCCTGATAGCCTGGGCCCTGGCCCGTTTGATGGACGCCTGTTGCTCATGCTTTCGGTAAACGCAGAAAAAGAACCGCGTTTTGACATCGAAGAAGGCCCCGGCACCCAACTGATATTTGGTATGGACGTCGAAAACTGGAAGCCCGGCGAAACAAGAAGCATGGACGCAACAGCCCCGGGATATCCCTTTGAATCCCTTTCCGGGGTGCCTGCTGGCGAATACTACGTGCAGGCGCTACTCCATAAATACGAAACCTTCAAGCGCAGCGATGGCCACACGGTGAAGCTTCCGATGGATCGTGGTGAAGGACAACAATGGAACCGGGCGCCCGGAAATTTGCTCAGCAAGCCGGTAAAAATCAACTTTGATCCTGCCGGTAACAAGCCTGTTGCGGTTGTTTTGGATGGCCAGATACCTCCGATCCCTCAGCCGGAGGATACCGAATACGTCAAACACATCAGGATCAAAAGCAAGCTGCTCAGTGAGTTCTGGGGGCGCGACATGTATCTCGGCGCTCACGTCCTGCTGCCACAGGGCTGGGCCGAGCACCCGGATCAAAAATACCCGCTGGCCATCTATCACGGCCATTTTCCCCACGATTTCAGTGGTTGGCGTACCGTACCGGCCGATACAACACAACCTTGCGAATACAGCGCCCGGTTTAATTTAGATTGCTACAACCGCATCCAGCAGCAGGAAGCGTATGATTTTTATAAAATCTGGACGGGCCCCGGTTTTCCACGTGTGCTGGCCATTGAAATCCAGCACCCTACTCCTTATTACGACGATTCCTATGCGGTGAACTCCCAAAACCTCGGCCCTTACGGCGATGCATTGACGTACGAACTCATTCCCTATATTGAAAAACAATTCCGTGGCATCGGGGAAGGCTGGGCCCGCTTCATGTACGGCGGCTCTACAGGCGGTTGGGAAGTACTGGCGGCGCAATTGTTCTATCCCGACGAGTACAACGGTTGCTACTCGGCCTGTCCCGACCCGATTGATTTCCGTGCTTATACGGTGGTAAACATTTATGAAGATAAAAATGCCTATTACATAGACAGCAAATTCAAAAAAACGGAACGCCCGGCTACCCGAAACTACCTCGGGCACATCAATGCTACCCTGAAAGAAGCGAACCAGTTCGAACTGGCGCTCGGCGACAAAAGCCGTTCCGGCCAGCAGTGGGACATTTGGGAAGCCGTTTATTCGCCAGTTGGCCCCGATGGGTATCCCCGGCGCATCTGGGATAAAAAAACCGGAGTGATTGATACTGCTGTTGCCCGTCATTGGCGCGACAACTACGATTTAGCCTACATCCTCAAACGCGACTGGAAAAAGCTCGGCCCAAAACTGAAAGGCAAAATCAAAATCTACTGCGGCGACATGGACAACTACTACCTCAACAACGCCGTCTACCTGATGGAAGACATCCTCGAATCAACGACTGATCCTTATTACGATGGCGAAGTGGATTACGGCGACCGCGCCGAACACTGCTGGAACGGCGACCATACCCAACCCAACGCCATTTCCCGGCTGCGCTACCACCGGATGTTTATTCCGAAATGGGCAGAGGAGGTGAAGACGAGGGCACCGAAAGGGGCGGATTTGAAGGGGTGGAGGTATTAGGGGGGATTTATCGGTTTCTCTGTCACAATGCGTATCTTTACCCACACAACCAAATCCACAACATGAAGCAGTTTCCCTTATTCCTGATGCTGTTACTCGCAATGACAGCCACCCTGGGGGCCCAAACCGCCTCAAAACCCTATGCCAAAGCCATTGCCAAACACCGAAAAGAATACCGTAAGGACTTCCTCACCAACGAGCGCTCGCCATTGAAAAACAAGGAAGACCTGAAGGCGCTGCGCTTTTATGAACCCGACGAGCGCTACCGGGTAGAGGCAACAGTAGAAGTGTTGGAAGGCGAGGAGCCGTTCGACATGGCTACGTACGCAGGCACGACAAAACCTTATATCCGTTATGCACGGCTGAAGTTTGAACTCCTGGGTCAACAACTGGAACTGACCCTCTACCGGAATCTGCAATTGGTAAAAATGCCGCAGTACCGCGACCACTTGTTTTTGCCTTTTATGGATGCAACCAACGGCGAAGCAACTTATGGCGGCGGCCGCTACATGGATTTTAAAATTACCGATATTGCAGCCGGGAAGATGACGATTGATTTTAACAAGGCTTACAATCCCTGGTGTGCATTCAGCGATGGCTACCAATGCCCGATTCCACCGTTTGACAACCACCTTGGCGTGGCCATCGAAGCAGGAGAGTTGCAATTTGGTAAAGAAAAAAAGCACCAATAAAGTATCCTGAACCGTTGATCGTCGTCAAAACAAGGTCATTGAACGAAAGTACACGGGCTGCATTAAACAGGCTGCCCCATTTTTGCATTATCATATTCAAAACAAAATTCAACATCCAATGAGTAGATCATTAATTGTGATAGCGGTTGTCGCAGGACTCGCACTGATTTTGCTGGGCAAAGGTTGCAGCAGCTTCAATAGTTTTTCCCTTCAGGAAGAAGATGTAGAGAACGCCTGGAGTAAGGTGCAAAGTGCCTACCAACGCCGTTCTGATCTGATTCCGAATCTGGTGCAAACAGTGAAAGGCTATGCCAATTTTGAGCAAAAAACGCTGACCGATGTGGTCGATGCCCGGGCCAAAGCAACCAGCATGACGATTGATCCTTCGAACATCACGCCGGAACAGTTGAAGGAGTTTCAGGCTGCACAATCCGGTGTTTCCCAAACATTGGGCCGGTTGATGATGATCACCGAAAACTATCCGGATTTGAAGGCCAATCAGCAGTTCCTCGAATTGCAATCGCAACTGGAAGGTACCGAAAACCGCATCAAAGTGGAGCGCGACCGCTTCAACGACACGGTTACGAAATTCAATAAATCCATCAGGACTTTCCCGAACAATGTTTTTGCAGGCATTTTTGGCTTTTCGCAAAAAGCACAGTTCGAAGCCCAGGCGGGCTCGGAGAATGCTCCGAAGGTTAATTTTGAATAACAAAGCTTTGGTTGTTTGCCAGTTGTCAGTTGTGCAGGATTCCTGCCTGCTGCCAACTGGCTGCTGCCAACTTTCAAACCCATCCAACAGCGAATGATCAAATTCTTCAACAAAGAAGAAGAGGCACGCATTATTGCTGCAATCCGGCAGGCTGAATCCGGCACTTCAGGTGAAATACGCGTACACCTCGAAAAGCACCACAAGGGTACCGCTTTAGAGGAGGCAGCCCGGGTTTTTCATCAGCTGGGTATGTACAAAACGGAAGCGCGCAACGGGGTTTTGCTTTTCATCGCCCCGGAACAGAAAACTTTCGCGATTCTGGGCGACAAAGGCATCAATGCGGTTGTTCCTCCTGATTTTTGGAAAGAAGAACGCGACCTGATCCAAACCCATTTCCGGCAAGGTGCATTTTGCGAAGGCATCTGCCTGGCCATCGGACAGGTAGGCGAAAAATTAAAAATCCATTTTCCGGTAAAATCGGATGACATCAATGAACTCCCTGATGAAATATCTTATAGTGGTTAAGACGGGCTTCTTCTTAAGTATGTTCCTCCTGCTCACCAATTTTGTGCAGGCCCAAAAGACAATGCCCAAACCTACCGGCTACCTTGTAAACGATTTTGCCGGAATGTTGTCCCGTTCCGAAGTCGAACAACTGGGTGCCAAACTCGTTGCGTATGCCCGGGAAACTTCTACCCAGATCGTCGTGGTAACGGAAACTTCTTTGGAAGGAGAAGACGCTTTTGACTACTCTTACCGACTGGCAAAATCCTGGGGTATTGGCGGCAGCAAAGAAAAAAGCAACGGAGTTTTGTTGTACATCACCAAGGAAGACCGCAAGGTGCGCATTCAAACCGGCTATGGCGCGGAAGGGTTCCTTACCGACGCAATGTCCAGGCGCATCATCGAGCAAATGATCGTACCCGCTTTTAAAGAAGGAAAATACTATGCAGGAATTGACGCGGCAACAACAGCCATCATGGACCTCGGAAAGGGAGAATACACCAACGAAGGGGGCGGAAAACGAAAATCAGAAGGCGGAAAAGCCCTCCTTCTCATTTTCCTGCTCTTGTTTGGATTGATCTTTTTCCTGGCCATCTACAACCGCAACCGCAGGAGACGTAACTATGAAGACGATGGTGGTTACCACCGGGGCGGACGTTATGACGAACGCAACAGCGGCGGCGGCGGCTGGTTCTTCTTCCCCATGGGCGGTTGGGGCGGTGGCGGAAGTGGTGGCAGTGAAAGTTCCAGCGATGGCTGGGGGGGCTTTAGCGGCGGAGATTTCGGTGATTTTGGTGGCGGCGATTTCGGCGGCGGCGGGGCTGGCGGCGATTGGTAAAGAAGAGGCGCATTTTTTCCAACACGCAGTTATGAGAAAGCCAATATGCAATTTATACGTCCTTTTACTCCTGATTACGGGTATCGCCTGCACGCCTAAACTGACGTCCCGGTTTGCCGGTAAGGCAGACTTTGAAGCTCTGCCGGAAGCTTACGACGCACCTGTTGCCGGAAGGCAAAAATCATCCTGCAACGATTATGAAGCCTATATCCCCGATACAACCCACCTCGATCATACGCCGGTCAAATACGTGCGCATCAACGTGCACTGGGTCAATAATCGCGATAGCTCGGTCAATTTTGTGGGGGAAGAAGCAATCGAATTTACCAAATTGCTCCTGCATGCTTCCAACTACAACCTGATTGGGAATAAAAAAATGTGGCTGCCCCACGGCAACGATACGCCGCTGTTGCCCATACAATACCGCCTGGTGCTGGCAGGCCGCCCCGGGGACCCTGAGGATGATGGCATCTATTTCCATTTCGACGACGAGGTCTGCTATTACGTACACAAAGGAAAAAATGCCAATTTGGGCAACAAACGCGTCGTTCAGAAATACGGCATCCAACTGGATACGGTATTGAACGTGTTCATCATGCCTCACCACCCCGACAGCGTTGCTTCAAAAACCTATTCCGCCGGTATTGTTGGTGTTATGCTCGGAAATGCGATCAAGTTGGCCGGGCCTTTTGAAAACTTACACCTGACGGCCTGGAACAGCAGGGGGGCATTGAATCACGAAGTTTGCCATGTTTACGGCCTCGGTCATGCCTGGCTGGAAGATGGGTGCGATGATACGCCCCGCCACAACCAGTCTTGCTTCAATAAAGTTGACCGGCCGGAGTGCGATACCATGACCTCCAACAACATCATGGATTACAATTTTGCCCAGCATGCCTGGTCGCCCTGCCAGATTGGCAAAATACACCAGCGCATGTCACAGGAAAATAGCCCGGCGCGCAGGTACCTGCAACCCAATTGGTGTGAGTTGCACGATGACCGGCACATCATTGTCCGGGATACTGTGGTTTGGCGGGGTGCCAAAGACCTTGAAGGCCACCTGACCATTGCCGACGGCGGCCACCTGACGATTCAATGCAGGGTAGCTTTGCCCAGAGACGCCAAAATTACTCTGGAACCCGGTGCCACCCTTGTACTTGAAAACAATGCCCGGCTTCACAATGCCTGCGGCGACCAGTGGCAGGGCATCGAAATTCAGACCCTGGATAAGCGGTCGGGCAAAATCATCCGTAGCGGGAATGCCAAAGTAGAGAACATCCCCCAACGTTAATCCTGCGTTAAGCTGGTCCCTAATTCAAAATATCTTCCCCCGATGCATTACTTTTGCAATGCGCAAACCTGCATTCAATGCTACGAAATCTGATTAAAATTACGGTATTGCTCTTCCTGATGCCCCTTTGCCTGACGGCACAGAAGACAACACCTTCTGTCAAAAAAGAAAATAAACCACCTTCTAAAATCACCGTACTCTGGTCTGATTTGCTCCAATTGCAACAAGCCAAAGGCCAGAATACCCAGCGATTGATCGGCGATGTACAACTGAAGCAGGACAGCGTTTTTATGTATTGCGATTCTGCCACCATTGAACAGGAAATCCGCGTTTTCGCAAAAGGTAATGTCATCATCCAGCAAAATGATACGGTAAGCGTCTTTGCCGATTCGGCGTATTACGATGGTGCGCTGCGCATCGCAGAATTGTTTGGTGAAGTCATTCTGGTAAATGGTACTCAAAAATTATTTACGGATCGCCTGACCTATAACCTTGGCACCAAAGTGGCTACGTATAACGATGGTGCCGTCATGACCAATGGCAGCACCCAGCTTACGAGTAAAGGCGGCGCCTATTTCACGGAAACGAAAGAAATTTATTTTCAGGATAGTGTAACAGTAGTTGATCCCCGGTTCAGCCTGCGCTCTGATACCCTGAAGTTCAATACCGAAACGAAAATGGTCTTTTTCCTCGGGCCTACCCTCATCAGCAATGACAGTAGCCGGATCTACTGCGAATCGGGGTTTTATGATACACAAAATAACGTGGCGGAGTTCAGCGAAAACGCACAATACCTGCGCAAAGACCAGAAAGCAACTGCAACCCGTATTCTTTATAATGGTAAAAAGAAAGAATACGTGCTCGATGGCGAGGCCTTGTTTGAAGACAACCACCGAAAGGCTGCTGCCGACATGATCCGGTACAACGAAATAAACGACCAGACTTTCCTGAAAGGCAATGCAACCTATCAGGATTCTTTGCAAAACATTGCCTCAGATGAAATTTTTTATGACGCCAAAAACAAAAAATACCGAACCAAAGGCAGATCCCGAATCAGCGATCCGCCTAATATTCTGGAAGCTGACGATGTGAGTTACGACGACTCGGAAGGCTTCGGTACTGCTGCAGGCAATGTCGTTTGGCAGGATACTTCAGCTCAGACAACCATCGTCTGTGCTTTAGCCAATTACAACCGCGAAACGGGTTACCTCAAAGCCAGTGGCGGCAAAGGCAACCGCCCGTTGCTCATCACCCGCATCGAAGACGATTCTTTATACATGGCTGCAGACACCCTGCTCTCATTGCGCGCCGATACCCTGAAAGGTGACAGCGCCCGGCTGCTGCTGGCTTACAAAGACGTCCGCATTTTTAAAAGCAACCTGCAGGCCATCTGCGATTCGCTGTCGTACAGCAATGTAGATTCTATTTTTCGGTTGTTTCGCGCACCGATCATCTGGTCCGATACCTCTCAATTTGTAGCAGATACCATTCACATCCAACTCAAAGCCCAAAAACTCGACCGCATTTTCCTGCGCGACAATGCGTTCATCATCAATTCGCCCGACGAATTGTTTTTCAATCAAATCAAAGGGCGTTTTGCTACGGCTACGTTTAAAGACGACGAGTTACGCCGCATGGATGTACAGGGCAACGCCGAATCGGTGTATTATGCCCGTGACGAAGCAGGCGGCTATGTGGGGGTGAATAAGACGGTGTGCAGCGAAATGACTTTGTTGTTTGGCAATAACAAAGTAGACCAGATCAAGTTTTTTACCCAACCTCAGGCGCGCGCCATTCCTATGAAACAGGCCAATCACGATGAAATGAAAATACCGGGCTTCCGCTGGGAAAAGGAATTGCGGATCAAAAAAGTAGATGACCTGTTTGCCGAACGCGAACGCCGCCAGTTCATTGCAGTACCGCTTGCCCCGGCTGCCTCAGCCCGGCCCGATTCAGGTGGTTATCCCGAATCGGAAACTCAGCCCAAACCACCAACGCCACGCAAACGTAGTGGAGGAAAAGAGTAATTGGGGTGAAGTTGTGGCTCAAGGCCTTACTAATTGATTTTTCGCCCGCCTGCTGTGCGGGACTCTACCGAAAGCTTGTTGAATTTTTTCATGTCCAGCATCAGGGTTGCAAAAGCATCGTCGGCATCTACATCAAATTTCCTGCCGTCATAGGTCACCGTACCGGTGCGCTTGCGCCATTCTGAAGCTAGAAGCACGTAGCGGTCGGAAGCTTTTGGATTGGGCCCGAAAACCAGATAGCGCGACTCTCCGCCATCTTCAAAACTGACAGCAAAGCGGTTTTCTTTGGGTTTGAACAACAGGATGCCTGGAGTTCCCCGGCGAATGACAATTTCTTCTACCTGACGACCATTCACCACGCGCACCTTTCCGGATGTAATTTCAGTGGATCCGGTGCCCAACTCTCGGCGCATGACAATGTCATCAGACACGTAAAACTGGATGCGCTTGAGGTCTTCGTCGCTCCAGTTGTAATTGTCGTACAACCGTTGCGTAAACGGGCTTAGCGTTGGAGAACAAGCAGTAAACAGGCTGCCGGGTAACATCAGCATAAAGAAGAAGCGGTAAACTTTCATGGTATTTATTTTTGAAACCGAAATTAGGGGTTCCGGCATCAGTTCATCCTAAATTTAAGAAAGTTTAACCCAGGGTTTAACGGTTTTTAACTTGCCCCATTATTTCCCATGCTGTCAATGCCCATCCGTTTTTCTTTTTAAATAATAATACGTTTCCAACTGAGAGCGAATGGCTAAATCGGAATCGTCTTTCCGATACGAATTCGATTGGTCGTAATCGATAACCCTGGCCTTGACATTATCGTTTAGTTGAATGGCAATCAGGTCTTTAAGTTGTCGTTTCAGGCGTTCGTCGTAAACCGGGAAAGCTGTTTCAACGCGGTAGGTCAGGTTGCGCACCATCCAGTCTGCTGAAGACAGGTAGATTTTGTCAGCACCATCGTGGTGGAAAATAAATACCCGCGCGTGCTCCAGATAACGATCTACAATGCTGATGACTTCGATGTTTTCGCTCCAGCCCTGAAGCCCCGGAACCAAACAACAGATTCCACGGATAATGAGCTTGATGGATACGCCGGCCTGACTGGCCTTATAAAGCCGGTCCATCATCGGAATATCTTCAATGCTGTTCATTTTCAGGATAATGGAAGCTTCCCGCCCGGCTTTTGCAGCAGCAGTTTCGTAATCAATCAAGGCTTCCAATGCCGGACGCAGGTTAAACTGCCCCACAAACAAGTGCTCGAAGGCATGCGCAGGAGGTTTCACGGTTTCCAGATAAGAAAAAATCCGGGTCACTTCACCAACAATGCGCTCGTCGGCAGTAAACAATCCAAAATCGCTGTAAACTTTTGCCGTGTCTTCATGGAAATTGCCTGTGGAAAGGTACGAG
>JABWAJ010000736.1 GCA_013361075.1 Saprospiraceae bacterium
GCAGAGAGCCGAAATCTGAATGAATTGCGGAAATTGTACCAGCACCAGGACGAGGTGTTGGACCAACTGATAAAAAAATTTCAGGAATTGTACCTTTTGTCGGATGCGGATGCCCATTCGACTGCTCTGGCACACGATACGCTTGCTCCGGTCATTCACAAGAAGATGAAAGATTCTGATAAACCCGGGCAACGTGCCTGGCGTATTTTGCAGGCAAAAATGGCAGATTATGCGGTAAATCCACAAAGCACAATACTTGAAGAAGACGATCTTGCCTTGGTGGTTCACGGTGCTAGTGGTATGCGCATGTGGGTATCCAAAGAAAAAGAACTCATTGACCGAAGCAAAAAAAGAAAAGAGGAACTGGAGGCTGCACGAAAACGCAACCGGCGTTTTAGAAGGGTCGCTGTGGTTGTTATCGCCATACTGGGCGTTATTTCTTCCATATTCTGGCAATTGTCTGAGCGTGAAAAACGAAAAGTAGAAGCCAACAACAAATTTAATGAAGGCAGAATTATGCTGGATCGCGACCCCACAGCAGGGCTGGCAATGATGGTTGAAGGTTGGCATGAAAATTCAGCAGACAGTGCCAAACTGACCATGATTTATGAAACCTACGCCCGGGGTATTTTTTATGAAATAGTAGCAACCACCGATGGGGCCCAACTCAATGCCGCCGCGTTTTCGGAAGATGGCCGTTATGCCGCCATCGGAACGGACCATCCTGACCGGGCAATCCGGCTGTATGACCTGAACTCCGGCAAGATCATCGACACTTTGAGCGGGCCGGCCAATCCGGTTTCTTCTGTCACTTTTTTCAAAAATCACTACATTTTTGCCGGTTCCTTAGACCGGCAGGCCTATCGCTGGGCACCCAATGGAAGTGAAATGCTGGCTTTTAAAAAACAGGAAGGCCAGGATAGCTCATTTGTAAAACAGGTAGCCGTTTCAGCTGACGGAGGGCGTATAGCGACGGTTCATACCGACCTCGCTGTCAGGCTTTGGGATGCAAATTCGGGGGCTTTTACGGGAGAAATCTCCCTCAATGATCCTGTAACAGCTATCGCATTTTCTTTAACAGACCAAACTTTGTGGTTGGCATTTGAAGACGGCAACATAGCTGCATACAACCCCAAAAACCAACAAACGGCCCGGTATAAAATGGGACAGACAGCCATCCGCGCCCTGGCTTTTTCGAGGCAGGGAAACGCAGCCGCTGGTTGTGCCAATGGGCAGTTGCTGACCTGGAAGGCCAATAATCCTGCAAAAGTGCTGCATCAAACTCAGGCACATCAGGGAGCCATCGGCGCACTTGCCTTCTCCGCCGACGGGAATTTTGTTGTCACCGGAAGCACTGACCTGACAGCGAAAGTTTGGGAAGTAGCAACCGGAGACCTCGTGAATACACTGAAAGGCCATACAGCGGCCATTCACAGCGCAGCTTTTTCTGCTGATGCCGGTTTCCTGCTGACCGCCTCTGAAGATCGCACCGTTCGCCGTTGGTCATTTGCTTATCCACTGCCCCTGCAGGTTGCAGGCGAAGACCTCGGTTACATCACTGATCTTGACTGGTTGCCCGATGGGCATGTTGTGGCTGTAACCCGTTATGACAAACAGGTATCGTGGGGGGCTACCCGATTCCAAAACCCTGTTGTATCTGATCTGGAAGAAAGCCCAACTACGGTTATCGCCTCCCCTGACGGGAAAAAATTGGCCATTGGTGATGAGAACGGCGGGGTTAAAG
>JABWAJ010000153.1 GCA_013361075.1 Saprospiraceae bacterium
GGCGCGCGGTGAGGGCCGGTAACATCAGAAGCGGGGCGGCTGGCGGGCGCGCTAGAACAGCCGGGGCGAGCGAGCCAGCGCGTTCAGCCTCTCATACAGTGGCTGCAAGCGCTGGTAGATACCCGGCGCCAGCGCTACGACAAAGCCCTGGACAACCTGATCCGGGCCTCCGAACTGGCCGAACAGACCGACAGCCGCCTGAGCCAGTACCTGGTCCAAACCCAGAAGGCCTACGTTTACCACTTATCCGGCAATGCGCCTGCTTCGCGAGATGCCCTGGCCTATGCCCAGAAAAATGTACTCCGTAGCAATACCGTACTCGGCTTCGGCACTACCGGCGATGCCAATGAAAACATCGCCCTCGAAGTTGCCTCCTCTCCCGGCAACGCCTACTGCTGCAATACCTTAGACAATACCCGATTGGGCGTTAGTGTGTTTGGCGGCAGCCTGACCACTGATCAGTTCCGGGGCACGGCTTTTGGAGCGCATGCCTCTAGCCTTTATTTGCCGAATGCCAATGCGGTGCTGGGGAGTCAAACGCATACCGAGAATTGCTGGCAGGAGAATTCGGGGGCGGCGGTGTATGGGGTAACACCAGAATATGCGCAAAATTATCGCTTTTTGGTGGATGAAATGACAAATTCGTGCTTCAGGCCAGTTTCTTATTCACCAGACGGGTGGTTCCAAAATCTTCCCAATGCCAATCCGGAAGTTGTATGCAGCTCGGAAATTTGCAAAACCACGAACTTCAAACCGGATTCCGACGACGTCAAGCGCCTTACAGATGGCGATACCACCCTGCTTCCGGCAGTGCGCTGGGAATTGCAGCGCTACATTTATGAAAAATTGCTCACGGAAGCTCCAGAGGATACCACCAATGAAAAATTCAGGGATAACGTTGAAAACACAACGATTGGCTTTTTTCAAGCAATCAATGAAAATATTGCTGCGATGTTTGCTGCGGATTCCGTTTCAAGAGCTGCATTAAATGCCAACCTGATTGTAGCATCGGGGAAATTGGACAGTTTGATCCTGATAGATTCCTTAGTAACCATAGAAGATGACAGCAGCGAAATCGCCGGGCTCATGCAAATTCGGGGAGGACTAACGGAGGTACTTTTTGATCTGGCCTCAGACAGTGAATCCCTCACAGAAGAAATCAGCGACAATTTTTCGGATGCCGCCGATGACATTCGTGCCTTAAACGATACCATTACGGTAATAGAGGACTTTGAAATCAATGAAAAAGTATTCAACGATCTCTATCTGGCCTACCTTGCCGAAGCCGATACCTCAGAAATGGATACGCTGGAGGCCATTGCTGCACAATGCCCCCTTCTTGGCGGAAACGCCGTTTATCGGTCAAGAGCTTTGCTGGCGATGATGACCGGCGAATTGGCTTCGTACAACGATTCCTTGAACTGCGCTTCTGTTCAGGCATTGAGCCTGCCTCATGGCCATAATACAAGCTTCCTGGTGGCAACCGACCTGACGATTTTCCCCAACCCTGCAAATGGCGAAGTCAATATTCGATGGAAAAGGGCCCCGGAAAAACAGGGTCAAATACAGGTAACTGACCTTTATGGCCGCCAGGTTCGCCAAATGGTCATTGCGCCAGGTGCAACAGAAATAAAGATACCAGCCGACCATCTTCCGGATGGCATGTACTTTTTCAGCATTCGATTAGATGATTTGGAAACAACCCGCAAAATAATCATCCAACATTGATTTTTTTCATTGATCACCCAGTGGTATTCCTGTTCGCAGGAATACCACTGCTCAATTTACAGCCATGCGCACCATTTTTACCCTTCTTGTTTTATTGACCATGTTACCTGCCACGGCTCAAAAACACGATGAAATCTGGCTTCTGGGTTATGGTAGCAATGCCGGCAACTCATCTTTTGGAGGCACCGTTATTGATTTTGCCACAAACCCGCCTGATATGTATTATGAGTATCGTTCTATGAACTTTAGCCAGGTCAATGCCAGCATTTGTGATACCTCAGGCAACTTGCTATTTTATACCAACGGTATTTACATTGCCAATGCTCTGAATGAGCCGATGGAAAATGGACAAGGGTTGAACCCTGGACTTCATGCACAGCAAAATCAAGAGTATGGATATATTTTAGATCAAGGAGCGATGATATTGCCTGCTCCCGAACATGATAGTTTATACTATCTCTTGCACATGGATAAAGAGTTAAATCTTACCCAAACATCCTTTCAATCTTCTCATTTTTACTATACTATTGTTAATATTAATGACAATAACGGATTGGGAAAGGTAACAAGTAAAAATCAAGCTCTTATTACAGATACGTTTCATAAAGGGAAATTAGTAGCAACTCGACATGCCAATGGAAGAGACTGGTGGATATTGGTAAGAAGATATGGAACAAACCTGTATTATAAAGTAATATTAAGTGTGAATGGATTAATCAACTTAGGAATACAATCGTCAGGGAATGCTATACCTTCCAATTCAATAGGGCAAGCAGTCTTTTCACCCGATGGATCGAAATATGCCAATGTCCATATAGCAGGTTATGCTGGTGATCCTATTTATGTCAGCATATATGATTTTGACCGTTGTAGTGGGACATTGAGCAATTCAATACAATTTACCTATGCAGATACCGCCTGGTGTGCGGGCATCGCCATTTCCCCCAATAATCGGTTCTTATACGTTTCTTCTTTCCGTTACATCTATCAATACGACCTGCAAGCCCCCGACATCGAAGCCTCACGTATTACAGTAGCGGAGTGGGATGGTTTCGCTCAAAACGGCTCTTTCGCTACTACTTTCTATTTAGCTCAGTTGGCGCCGGATGGCAAAATTTACATTACAAGTAACAGTTCAGTTTCTTATTTGCATGTCATTAACCACCCGGATTCTTTAGGCTTAGCCTGTGATGTTTGCCAACATTGTGTAGAATTACCCACCTGGAATGCCTTTTCCCTCCCCAATTTCCCCAACTACCGCCTCCACCACCTCGAAGGCAGCCCCTGCGATACCCTGCGCCAGCCCCCCACATCTGCATGGAGCTACGACGCTCAAGCGCTCGAATTGGCTTTTCAGGACAGCAGCTACCACGACATCCGTGCCTGGCACTGGGATTTTGGGGATGGGGTGACGGATACCGTGCCGCATCCGGTGCATACCTACGCGGCGGAGGGGGTGTACAATGTCTGTCTAACGGTAAGCAATCCACGTGGGGCGGATACGTTGTGCCGGGAGGTGCAGGTGTTGATTAATATTGTGGCGGATACAGAAGGTAGTATTTCGGTGAGTATTTCACCCAATCCGGTCACAAACGGCGTCGCTTTACTCCAGCTCGAAGCTTTGGTGAAGTTGGATAATCCCCAGGTTATTATCCGTGACGCGCTGGCGCGGGAAGTGCTGCGCGAGCCGCTTCGGGTGGTGGCAGGGAAGGTGCAGCAGGAAATGAAGATTGGGCATTTGGCGGCGGGGGTTTATTTTTGTAGTGTGGAGGATTCGGGGGTGGTGGTTTGGCAGGGGAAGGTGGTGAAGCAGTGAAATAATCTGAATCAGAATTCGCAGGATTTCAGGATTTTCAGAATCGCGCTATCCTGAAAATTCTATAATCCTGTGAATTCTGATTCCGACAAAGGATTAGAAAAGTATCAAACAATAACCTGAAAAACAATGCAGTATGCAGCCTACACACGCCGGTCTTCCCGACCACAATCGGGACGGAGCACAGAGCCGCAACGGGAGATTCCCTGCGGGAAAGACAACTCTGGCGAGCCACGTGGTTTTGACAGGAAGATATGGAGCGAGCGCTAATCAGCAAAGCGAAAAACGACAAGCATCAACTACAAATCCCGGATAAAAGCGCCTTCTTCCCGGATATCGTGGAAGGGAATTCCCTTGCGCAGGCAAGCAGCCTTCCAGCGTTCAACGCGCCGATAACTACTCGAGGCATCGAACAGAATCTGTTTGCAATCAAATATTTGCAATAAGTCTTCCAGGTCTGCCCGGACATTGTTGGACAACAACAGGCAGTCTACTGCAATTCGATCCGCTGCTTTTTGCAGGGCCATTGGTTGCCGTACAATGGCCATTTTGAAGCCATAAAATTGGAGAAGCCCCCGATGAAAAAACCAGTTGGGGGCCGTTAGAAGGGTTGTGGTATCTACATTCAGAGAAGCAAACTTTGCGACGCCGGTGAACAGGCGGTAGTTTCCGGCTGCAAAATTGATCCGGGAAGCCTCCAGGTCGCCATCAGCAAGGGAGGTGATTTTTTTGCCGTCTACAAGATCAATGGCCGTGTGGCCAGGCAGGTGATAAACCACTACCTGCCGGCGGTTCTGGTTCTGCCATTCGCGCCAGGTGTGGAGCCCGGCTACCCCGACAAAACAGGCGAGGGCAACCAAAATCCAGCGAAACCGCCTGAATTCAAAAGCGCCCGTCAATGCGGCAATAGCGCCGTAAAGCAGGATCGCTGCTGCTGCGCTCAGCCAGATGCCGGTGATCACGCCGCCCGGAATTTGTTGAATCAGGAAAATGGAAGCATTGGTGATCCAGACCAGCCAGTACACGGCTTGCCCCAGCAGCCAGCCAATTAATGGAATGGCATCGAGCACAAACAAAGCCATGCCCCCCATCAGAACAAATCCGGAAATGGGCACCACCACCAGCCCGGAAAGCCAGAAATAGAGCGGGAACTGGTGGAAATAGAGCAGGCTGATGGGCAGGGTAGTGATCTGTGCCGCCAGCGAAACTGCAGACAGTTTCCAGAAGTAGTCGCCGACTTTGTTTTCAATGTACCAAAACCGGTAGATTATGGGTTGAAAATAAACGATTCCAAAAACGGCAAGGTAAGAAAGCTGGAACCCGATGTCGAACAGCAGGTAAGGGTTTACACACAGCAGCAGGAAAGCCGAAGCCGCAAAAGTGTTGTAAATATTGGGTTGCCGGTCAAGCGATTGCCCCACTATGACAAAACTGAACATGGCTGCCGCCCGCAAGGCGGAAGCCGCTGCGCCGGTCAATACGGCAAACCCCCAGACGCCGGCCAGCAGGAGCAGCATTTTTACAAACTTCCAGTGGGGGTTTTTGACTTTAAGCAAACCGAATAAGGCCGACAAACACAGATAAACGATGCCGACGTGCATGCCCGATACAGCAAGCACGTGCATGGCCCCCGTATTGACATAAGCATTGGTCACTTCCTGGGAAATTTCGTCTTTATAGCCCAAAATGAGCGCTGCACCAACCGCGAATTCATTGTCGGAAGGCAGGTGTTTGCGGAGGATGGCAATGCACCGCTGCCGGAGCTGGTCGGTTAGTGCCAGGATACCCCGGGAAGGTTGGGTATTCAGTTTTTCCCAGGATAGCGAATCTGCCCGGATGTTGAAATGGGTATTACTCAGGTGCATGTACCAAGCAAAATCGAATGTTTTGGGGTTTCGCGGCGGGTCAATCGGACGGATCCGGCCTTTGACCAAAACCCGGTCGCCATAGCTCAACAACCGGCTTTGGTCGTCCAGATCGAGGTAAGCCAGTAAAAAACCGGTTCGGGGCCGAAGCGAGTCTGGGTTGCTGCCGAGGTGCTCTACTTTGAGCAGCAACCGCATGGAATTTTCGCCGGGCCGCAGGCGATGGATGACGCCGGCGACATAATTTTCGTCGGCCAGATCTTTTTTAAAGTGAAAAGGCCGGTTGAATTCGTGGTGTAAAGCAGTAGTTTGATACCCAAACAAAAAAAGAAAAAGACTGAGCACCGCACCAAACATCCAGCGGGATTGAAATCGGGTGCGCCGTTGCCACAAAAACCAAAGCAGACCAAACAAAACTGGAAAAGCAAACAATCCAATGGGATAAAGCGTCACCTCCTGACCCGATGCGAGCCAGATTCCTGCAATAAAAGGCAGGGTAAGGCGAAAAAAAGGGATGGCTCTCCAATTCATCAGGCACTTTGTTGGGGGCGACAAAAAGCCTAATCAAGCACCTTCACTTCCTGAGCCTGGATGACCGTTTTTTCTGAGCCGCTGTGATGCAGGAAGGCCACAATGTAGCAATGGTCGGCATCCCAGCCCTGTGGCAGGGTGTAGTTAAAGGTCCGGGTCACCTCATCCCCGGCCACCAGCGGGCCATTGACCGGGTCTCCGTCATAGGCCGACATCATGTCTCTCAGGACATGGCGGTGAACATAATTGTCTACGACTCCGGAAGGAGTTAGTTGGGTGTCTGTTATCTGATCCTGGGTGATCATTACGCTGATTCTGACATCGTTTTCGGCAATGTTTTCCAGAATGTCGAGGTTCACCTTTGCTTCTAAAGCTCTGGTTGTTGGGTTGTAGGTTTTGGTAATTAAAACCTGTGCCTGGGGGGCAAGGGCAAATTCTTCGGCAATGAAGCCTGCCCACTGCGATTGGCCAAGTTGCAGGTCGGTTTCTCCATTGAACAATTTGCGGTTGATCACCGAAGTTGGATACCCTAACGGTTCGCCCAGATAGCTGAGGAGGCTGGCTCCTTCAGGCGTCCTGAAATCCTCATTGCTTTGTGGGTAGGGTGGAGCAAAAAAGCCAGTGTGAATGGAAACGGCGATCAGTTGCTCACCATAAATGCCTTTTAATGTTTGAATGGCATCGCTGCCAGCCGGGCAGTTGACACAGCGGACTCCGGTAAATTCTTCTATCAGTACCTGGCGTTGCTGGTCGTTTGGATTGTTGGTACCCGAACCTGGGTTTAGGCGGGGTGCTATTTCCTCACAGGAAAAAAGCAAAAATGCAATACACGCAAGGAGCGTAAGTTGTTTTGTCATGGCTGTAATTGTTTATATCCTGCAAAAATCGCAAGTATTTTAATTAGGAATCCCTAAAAGTAGCAGCATGTCTGCTGTTTAACGATACTTTGCACGATTATTCAATACAGCAAGGCAATTTATGCATTATTAGCACAACTGTCAAGTACCTGCATGAGATCCGGGAAGTTTTGGCCGAACCTGAATTTTTTGATTACAATCCTTTAATTCGCCCGCCGTCTACCGGAATGCTTACTCCGGTCAGGTAAGCTGCTGCCGGAGTTGCCAAAAAGGCGATGACACTGGCAATTTCGGAGGCATCAGCAAAACGTCCCAGGGGAATTTCGGCTTGCATGTGTTGTGCGATTTCTGATTCGGGTACACCGAGTTTAACTGCTTTATTGCTGATCAGGTCGCGCAGGCGTTCCGTATCCGTGGCACCGGGTAATACATTGTTCATGGTGATGCCAAACGGGGCCAGTTCATTCGACCAGGTTTTGGACCAGCCCGCTACGGCAGCGCGAACGGTATTAGAAACGCCCAATCCCTCCAGCGGTTGTTTGACGGAAGTAGAAACGATGTTGATGATGCGGCCATACCCTGCCTGTTTCATACCTGAGATCACTTGCTGTGTCAGCAACTGGTTGCAGATGAGGTGATTTTGGAAAGCATCCAGGAAAGCTTCTTCGGTGCTGTCGGCAATGGGTGCTGCCGGCGGGCCACCAGTATTGTTGATCAGGATATGAATGGTTTTAATCGTAGTTAGTCCGGTGATTTTACGCTTCAGATCGCCCCGGTTGCTGAAATCAGCGGCAAGAAAATCATGAACCTGGCCAGGTTTTCGCTCCAATTGTTCAATCAATTCGGCCATGATGTTTGCGGAGCGGGCTACCAAAGTAACATTAGCGCCGAGTTTGGCCAGTTCTATGGCAGTAGCTTTGCCGATGCCTTTACTACTTCCGCAAACCAGTGCATTTTTTCCGGAGAGGTCAAGATTCATTACTGTTTTTGATTTGTGATGGCTAAAAATAACATAATTTCACCCAGCTTTACTAAAAAAAATGATCATGGGGATAGCAAAACCATTTAATCTTAAAGCCTGGATTGAGGAAAACCGCCATTTGCTCAAACCGCCGGTTGGTAACAAACAGGTTTATTTTCAAAACGACGATTACATTGTAATGGTTGTTGGGGGGCCCAATGGCCGTAAGGATTATCACTTCGAAGATGGTGAAGAATTGTTCTACCAGTTGGAAGGAGACATTACGCTGAAAATCATCAACGAAGATGGTACGCCGGAGACCATTTCCATTCGCGAAGGAGATATGTTTCTATTACCGCCAAGGATTCCGCATTCCCCCCAGAGGCCTGCCAATACGGTAGGCTTGGTCATAGAACGCTACCGCCACCCCGGCGAAGTGGACAAGCTCATGTGGTTTTGTGAACAATGCGACAACAAACTGCATGAAGCCACTTTTGAAATGAAAGACATTGTCAATCAACTTCCTGTGGTCATGAAGCATTTCATGGATTCGGAAGACCTTAGAACCTGCAAAAACTGTGGTGCAATTATGGAGCGGGTTTAAATCCGGACTCAATAAATGTCGTGCAGCATATATCTTTTTATTCTCTTTTTAAGGGAATAAAGGCTTTTTATACCTTTAGTCCTTTCATTGAATTTTGTTCATTTAATGCCTTATGCAGTATGAAAAATAAGTTTACAAAAGTTTTCTTAGGATTGTTGATCTGCCTTCCTTTATCGGGGTTTGGGCAATTACAATCCAAATTGGACATTGCGCTCCGCTACGTGGAGCAACACAGGGAGCAGTGGAAGCTTACCACGGCAGACATTGCAGACATGGTGGTTAGCGACAATTATCAAACCCGCCATAACGGGGCTACGCATGTTTACTTCATTCAGCGGCATGCCAGTATTCCGGTTTACAATGCCATCATGGGCATTCACATTGCTGCGGATGGCAAAGTAGTTTTTGCTACCTCCCGTTTCACCCGCGACCTGGCAGGGTCTGTCAATACCACAGATCCCGTCATCAGTGCTTATCAGGCTGTAGAATCTGCCGCCCGCAATGCCGGTGTCCGCATTGGCGAACCACTGCGATTGATTTCTCAAAACGGCAACCGGGCTTTTGTTTTTGACAAAGGGAATATTGCCAAATCAGAGATCAAGGTAGATTTGATGTATTACAGCCATCCCCTTAAGGGCACTGTGCGTTTGGCCTGGAGTGTGATACTGGATCAGGTTGATACGCCGGACTATTGGAGCATGCGGGTAGATGCAGTTACAGGGGAGGTTCTGCAACGCCAAAACCTTACGGTGTACTGCAGTTTCGCCTCGAAAAATGACGAGTGCCATGTACACGATGATCATTGCCAAACCCAGGATGCTGCTTCTGTAACCGGATTTCAGCCAGTGAAAGAAGCCCTTGCTGAGGCTCGCCTGCTTGCTGATGCTGCCTATAATGTTTTCCCGATCCCGGTTGAAAGCCCGATTCATGGAGAGCGTGAGCTGGTAATAAACCCGCAGGATCCGGAAGCTTCCCCACATGGCTGGCACGATACGAACAATGCACCGGGGCCTGAGTTTCGCATCACCCGGGGCAACAACGTGCATGCTTATCAGGATTCATTGAATCAAAACTCGTCCATAAATGACGAGCCTAACGGAGGGGATTTGCTCAATTTCGATTTCCCATTTGACGAAAGCCAGGAGCCGGCAACCTACCGGGAAGCAGCCGTGACCCAATTGTTCTACATGAACAACATCATGCACGATGTGATGTACCACTATGGATTTGATGAGCCGGCGGGGAATTTTCAACGCAATACCTATGGCAATGGCGGTACGGGCAATGATGATGTAAAAGCGGAAGCTCAGGACGGCGGGGGCACCAACAACGCCAATTTTGCAACTCCCGCAGATGGTGGAAGTGGACGGATGCAAATGTTTTTGTGGAACAGCGCAGGCGGAAAACTGCTCAATGTACTGGAGCCGGAAGAAATTGCCGGCGCTTATGAAACCTCAACAGCCGCTTTTGGCCCGGAAATTTCGGCAACTGCCATAACAGGAGAGGTCGTACAGGCATTTGATGATACAAACCTGCCGCAGTTAGGCTGCGAACCATACGTCAATGCCGCTGAAGTTGCAGGCAAAGTTGCTTTGGTCATTCGCGGACAATGTTTTTTTGAAGAAAAAGCGCCGTCCCCGACACCATTCATCCCCATTGAGGATGATTTTACCTTTGATGAAATTGACGAGGGCGGATTCACATTTGAGGATGACAGTGAGGCACGGGAAGTTTTTGGCAGCGCATTGGATACGTTCGACAGCACCCCTGCGACTGATCCTTTTGCGCCAGAAAAACCGCGCACCAGTATTTTGAGCGAGGC
>JABWAJ010000737.1 GCA_013361075.1 Saprospiraceae bacterium
GTAAGGTTCTATAATCTGGCCATCTTCCGTTTGCATCAGCAAGGTTCGGCTGCCGTGGATGATTCCTTTCGTCCCAAGTACACTCGTAGCAGCGGAATGGCCACTCCGGATTCCTTTTCCGGCAGCTTCCACGGCTATCAGGCGAACATCCGGTTCATTAAGGTAATGGTAAAATGCGCCCGCTGCATTGCTGCCGCCGCCGACGCAGGCGATGATTGCATGAGGATTCGCCTGGCCGGTTTGTTCCAGCAACTGCTTTTTCAACTCTTCACTGATGACCGACTGAAAGCGCGCCACCAGATCGGGATAAGGATGCGGCCCAACCACCGACCCGATGATGTAGTAAGTATCACCGGGGTTGTTGATCCAGTCGCGGATGGCTTCATTGGTTGCATCTTTCAGGGTTTGGCTCCCACTCAGCGCAGGCCTTACCTCTGCTCCCAACATCCGCATGCGGGCCACATTGGGTGCCTGCCTTTCCATATCTACCCTCCCCATGTAAACAATGCACTCCAGCCCCATCAGGGCACAAACAGTGGCTGTAGCTACCCCGTGTTGGCCGGCACCAGTTTCTGCGATGATGCGCTTTTTTTGCAACCTTTTGGCCAGCAAAATTTGGCCAATCGTGTTGTTGATCTTGTGCGCCCCTGTATGCATGAGGTCTTCACGTTTCAAAAAAATACGGGTATTGTACCGTTCAGACAAACGTTTGGCGAAATAGAGCGGTGAAGGCCGTCCCACATAATCTTTGAGCAACTGATAAAATTCGCGCTGAAAATCATCACTATACATGATGCGAAGGTAATTTTCACGCAATTCTTCAACATTGGGATGAAGCATTTCCGGGATATAAGCCCCCCCGAATTCGCCATAATACCCCCTTTCGTCTATTGCAACCATAAAAAGCGATGTTTAGGACAAATTGATAACCGACCAAACACTAACTCAAGAGGTGTGGTGCTGCTAAAACAACAGAAACCCTGCCAGCAAGGTCAAAGTGAGTGCAATGGTAAAGATGAAAAGATAAGAAAAGTTCAAAAAGGTAAATTTTAAAAAAGTCCGGAAAAAGCCTTGCCTGTAAACCCGGCGCATGGCCATAAAAAGATAGAGGAGTATCAGAGGAAGAGCCAGCAATCCAACCACCTCTGTACCTTCATCTCCAAAGGTGGCTTTGGCCCAGCCGGTATTGCTGATCAACAACGCAAGGGACATGATCAGGAAAGCAAATGCATGGTAATGATAGGAAAAAACGAGGTGTTCCACAAAATACCGCTTCCGGCGTATGTACAGCAGTTTTAAAATGAATGCCAGGGCAGGCATCATGAGTAAAACCATCCAAATCATTTTTCCCATCACAAAAGCCGGAAAACTTTCTCCTGATTTGTTGAATTTAATGGTTTGTGCCAGTTGAAATTTGGCCCATCCATCAGTAACTCCGGTATCTTTGATTAGCTCCTCCGGTCGCTTGTCGCTGAACATGTCTTTTATGGCGACCTGGACATCAAACACATCGAATTCGCCAGATTTATTAAAAGTCACATAATTCAGGTTGATGCTGTCCGATTCTGGTTGTGCTTCTTTCAGCAAAGAATCCAAAGCCCTTACGACAGCAGCATTCCCGGGATGTTGGAGCAAAACAGTATCTTTTTCCAGATCCAGTTTTTCTGCGAAATAGTAGTCATGTGCCTTTTTTCTGTTGTTTTCCACGATACCTGCAGTACCTTCAAAC
>JABWAJ010000154.1 GCA_013361075.1 Saprospiraceae bacterium
TAACCGGAGTATCTTCCCAATTTTCAGTGAAAGTTTTTAAATCTTCTTCTTCAATATGGAGCACATAAGGTGCTTGAGTTTTTTCATGAATTAATTTTTTCAACAACATACCATAACCCGGGTTCCAGGAAAGCAGGTCAGTATTTTCAGACCTGGAAGAGGTCCCATCAAAATTAAATCCAACAAGAAACGGGTGTTCGTCTCTTGCTACGGCATTGTAGTGCGAAGCAATTCCAATTTCGGGGTCAAGAACTTCCAGCAAAGGAACAGCTCTGTCTTCGTAGCGCTGTTTAAACTGGGTTCTAAACTCTGTGAGTGTATTATCTGCAGATTTAAAGGTTAGAAAATTCAGCAGAGAAAGCGCCTTTCGCAAACTACTGCCGATCCGGGAATTTAAGGATGCCTCTACAGCAGGTCTGGTACTATTGACTAAAAAATGATGTTGTACCGGAATACGGGGAGTTAATTGCTGGAACTTTAAACGATCGTATGCTCCCGGAAAATCAAGAAAATTCGGATGATTGGGCGTTAGTGATGAAACAGACTCCTTTATCCGGGCAAATTCATTCCTTACGGGAAACAATGCTGGCAATGTATTCAATTCAGGGTTGTGGATCATTCGGTCATAAGCCTGTTCAAAATAATCCCCATCGCCAATGCGCGGCTCTAATTCTGATACGAGTAATTGATTATCAATAAGCTGAAAAAAAAAGGAAGTTGCTTCTTCTGTAGAAACCTCAAAAGTAAGTAACAGTTGAATGATGTCTGAAGCTGTTTGGCCGGACCGGCATGCTTCAATGACTTTTTCCAGATAGGCACTCCAGCCAACGGTTTGAAGTTGGTATATCCTCCTTCGGGCTGTGAGGGTATAGGAAATGTAGCGAAACGAGTTGCCGACTTTAAACAAGGTAGTATTGCTAAAATATCGGAGTGTAAGTTTTATTTCCGGATATTGCTCCTGAATCGTGAGGCTAATGTTGTAAACATAATCTGCGTCTAGGCTGATGTGTTTACAAACTTTTGACGGGCTTGTAAGTACAAAATTGTGCTCATGTGAAGACCAGTTGCCCGTCCCTACGCCTGCAAACAAGCCAAAAGGAGTACATCGGGCGGACATTCTTATTGCGTATTTCAACAAAGAAAGGAGGAGTCGTTCTTCATCGTTTTTATCTTCTATCCCAAATTCTGCCCAAACCTTAAAGCGTTCAAACAAACTTCCTGAACCAATGTATAATGCTTCTGCGATGAGGGGCTGAAAAAAAAACGCACGAAGAGCAGGTGCCGGCCCTTCCTTGTTGATCGCCCTTAACAACTCATTCATCGCATCTATGCTCAACAAGGGCGTCCTATATTGAAACCTGCTCAGCAATTCATAAGATTTCATGGAATAATCCTTAAACAATTGGCATCAAACTTTACCAGAGGGTGCCTCAAATGTTGCAAATAGCAAAGAAAAAATTCAAAAACCACCAAAGTTGACCAGGAAATCATTCAAATATCCGAAAAGCTTTAGCATAATTGAAGCAAAATTGTCTCTGCTTTTTGCACTTGTTTTTTGAGGCCCCCTGTAGAAGTTCAAGGCTTATCGTGTATCAACGGCAGTCCAGTCTACAGCCTTGCCATCGCCATCTTTTCCTGCTTCGGTGTCGTCGCCGCCTTTAAGCTGCAACTGCTGGTCTTTGTCCAAAACCTTCACGGTTTTCAGTTCCAGCAATTCTAATTTCCCGGATTTTTTTTCCATTTCCATGGTGTAAAATGTTTGTTTGAAGTGAAAAAATAAATGACCGTATTCAATTGCCCGGCTATGGCTTACAGCCAGGCCTTTTCAAAAATCAAAGTAAAACTTTGGCGCAAAACCAATTCCCCCATTGGTAAGGTGCTGGTTTTAGATCCCCAAAAAACTTACATTCAAATGCTAAAGAACAGGTTTGGATTCTAAAGGGCAGACACAAAGTATCTGCCAACTTTATTTTGGAAATATTGATCGAACAGCCAATATTAGTGCCGCTAAAATATAAAAACAAAAACAAAAAGGGCCTTTTTTAAAAATTTTTAAGCACAAGAGTAGCACAATCTTTTGCAATCCCAATCTTAGCCACGGCCCCACTGTTGAATTTCAGAAAATCGGACTCAATACCGTCGCTGAAAATGACGCCGTTGGCGGGCATCAGGGATTCGAGGGTGAGGGCACTTTGGTTGCGGATGATGCCTGCGGTAATGCCGGTTTGGGTGCGGATGCTCTGGAAAGGCTCGCGGACAGCAAACAGCAGTTCGTCGTCCCGGAATTTGGGTTGTTTGCGTTTGAGGTTCTTTTCAAACATGCCTGCCACACCGTAGGCCATGTTGAAAACGGAGCTTAACCAACCCGTAGAACCCGCCGGTGTGGATACAATCAGGCCGCTGGAGGATTGCTCTTCTACAGCGTTGTTGAAGGTGATTTTGTAGCGGGCAGAAACGTGTGTGGCCGCGCCGATGAAAAGGTCGTTGAACGCCAGCAGGCGCTGCCCGTCGTTCAGGCGGGCTTCTGCAAAACGCATGGTTCTGGAAGGAAAGCGGTTGGCCAAAACCTGCTCCACGCCCCCGATGAAATTGTTTACATCGAACGGCAGCAACACGCCATCGTAGCGCTGTTTGTCGGGGTTGACGGCAATCATCGGGATGCCTTTCGAATATTTGGCCGTATTGGCCACCAGCCCGTCCTGCCCGATGACGACAATGATGTTTTTTTCGGTAAAAATGAACGACGGCATGTAGGCCCGCTCTAAAATTTTGTGCTTGATGACCTTCGACAGGCGGGTTTGCAGGGTGTTGAGGGAGTCGTGAAAGATTTCGTGTTCCAGCACATAATCTTCAAAATTCCCTCCCAGCCGTTCAATGTAAAACTTCGCCTGTGCCTTTGTATTGAAGCGCTCAATCAAAGATTCCAGCCGGGTTTTGTTTTTGACAATGATGGCGTATTCAGCGCTCATGTTCGTTAGTCTTGCCGGTCGTTCAGGAGCGAATCCAGGAGGTCCGGGCTGATGTTGAGGGTACCGATTTTTCCGGCGTTTTCAGACAATTGGCGGAAAGCCAGTGCAATGTTGAACTTTGGATCCGGATTGTTGCTCAGTGCTGTCAGTGTTTTCCAGTCCATGTCTTTATAAGGCTTCAATGTTGTTTCGAGGATATAGCCGTGGCTTTCAGCTTCTTTGCGGTCGTTCGCTGTTTTTTGTTCGATCAGCACCTTGCGCTGGTTTTCCAGCGAGATGTCGGCTTCCAGTTGCATTTCCCGGAGTTTGCGGTCGTTTTCTGCGCGCTGCACTTCGGTTTCCATTTTTTTCTCCGCAATCTGTTTTTGTTTTTCTTCCACCGCAATTTCTGTATTCAACTCGGATTCTTTGATTTTCCGCTCCTGTTCGACTGCAAAATTCCGGCGTTCGTAAATGGCCTGATCGGCTTCCTGTTGCAGTTTTTCACGGGTTTCGGTTTCCAGTGCGCGGGTCATTTCCGGGGTGGCGGTGATGGCCAGGATGTTGGCCCCGAGGATGTCAATCCCCAGCATGCCAATGGCCGGCGAAGCTTTCAGGCCCTGCAGGATTCGATCTTCGGTGGCTTTTGCCGACCGAATGGCGTCTTTTAGTTTGATCTCATGGATATAGGATGCAATAGCCGTTTGTGCTTCGTTGATGATGCGTTGGTTGAGCTTCTCCATGTCATTCTTTTTGTACTCGCCATTGTCGTTGACGGTGAAGTCGAGCACGTCAGCCAGGGTTTTCGGGTTGCTGATTTTGTAGCTGATCTGCCCCTGTATGGTCACGGTTTGGTAATCGTTGGTAGATTCGTTGAAAATGAACGGCAAATCGTTGCTGCCCATCGGAATGGCGACGATGGAACTATTGGGAGCAAAATAGAAAAAAGAAAGGCCGCGCCCTTCATGCGCAATGTTGCCATTTTTATAGTGCAACACGTAGGTCATGGAGTCGAATTTGATGTGTTTGATGCCAAACATGGTTTTTGTTTTTTGATGACTGATAAAGGCATTTTTTACTGCATAAGTTGTGGCAAAGAGGTAACACCTTTTAAAAAAGTTTCACCTCTGATTCACCTTGCAATTTAGCGAAATATCAAGTTTAAAGGCTATGGCTAAAGGTTAAAGTATGGGTTTCGGTTCCCTGAAGATGATACGCATCTTTCTTTCTACCCTCTACTTTCTACCCTATACTTTAACCTTATCCTCCTCAAATTCCTCCAAATGGTGCTCCATGTGCGCCACATAATCCGTCATCAAAAACGCCAGGTCAGTGACGTCGCCGCCGATTAAAATTTCAAAGGCCAGAGTTTCGGGGGTTTGCAGGCGCATGAGGTGCAAAATCCGCCGGTTGAGGCCCAGCCAGCACTGGATCAGTTCCTGCAGGTCGGCGTGCTGGTAATCGTTGACGGCTACGAGAGCGTCCTGGCTGTATCGTCTGATGTTGTAAGGTTTGGGTTGAAATTGAATTTCTGTAAACCGCTGCAAATTATTGATTGCAGAGTCAATCAAATGGCCGATGATTTCTTTTTTCGACCATTTCCCGGGTGCGGGCTTGCGTTCGAGCTCGGCAGCAGGCGTCGCGTTCAGGTAATGAACTGTAGTGTCAAGCAGGAATTCTAATTTTTGGATGGTGGAAGTCATGTATTGAGGATTTGAAGATTTCAGGGATTGAGGGGCCGCAACTGAATTTTTCAAAAAAATCGAAAGATAATTATTCCATTTCTCTGATAATAGAGTTCATACTTTGTAAGTTAAACCGCTTCAATAGTGCCGGATCCAGGTGGTAAAATGCCAGGTTTCGTTCAGTAGTATGGGGCAAATATTGTTTCAACAGTTGTGCTGCTGCCATCAGGTCATGCGGCCCCACTGCTTCCAGGCGGATTTCATCCTCCGTGTAAAGATAATAACCCGCTACATAACCACTGCGCACCACTTCAAACCGGTCGGGGCCGATCGCACGAAGGTGTTCATCCCGCGCAAGTTCTTCCACACTGAGGTTGTTGATGAGGCGGATCATTTTCCCTTCGCGGAACAGTACCCCCCAGGAAAAAAGAGGGAGTGCAGCGTCGAGAGGAAGCGGGTATCGGGCCATGTTTTTATCGAGATATTGCTGTGCCGTTTTGAGGTTCAGGATGGAGTTGTGCTCCTCCCCTGCCTCCACGTCGCCCATGTTGTAAAACATCAGCATGCCGCGGTCAACGGGTGGCACCCCGGTTTGTTGTGCATATTTTACCTGATGAAGGCGGATGGTAGCGGATAGACAGACTGCCGGCCCGAGGTTTTGGCGCATGGCTTCGAGCAACTGAAAATAAGGCGCACGGGTTTTTTCCGACCAGTCACAATCCAGTTGAACTTCCTCAAAAGGCGCTTTGGCCAGGGCTTTTATTTTATCGCAGATATTGGCTGCTAATTGCGGGATTTCCGAGGCCGGCAGGTTCAAAAAAGTGCGGTTGGTGACGAAAACTGTGGGCACCAGAATTATACTGTCGGGCAGGGTTTCGGGTGCAAACTCGATGAGTGCCTGGGGAAGGGCCTGTTGCGAATTTTCAGACCAGTCTACGTCAAAAAATTTAGCGTACAGCTTTTTTACGCGCAATTCCTGAAGGTAAGTACGTTCTTTTTCAGTGAGGGCCAGGCGGGTGCGCCAGTGGTAGAATCCGGGCGAAATTTGTGTTTCCGGATGCGTGCAGCGAGATAGCAGGAGGAGCAGTAGGATTGAAATCAATGGCGCCTTCATGCGTCCCTGTTTTCTTTCATCGCCTCTTCATCTGTGGCTTGCTTCAGATCCATTATTTTTTGTAAAATCGCCTGATCTTCGAGGCTGATCAGCCATTTGACAATTTCGAGTTTTACATTTACTACGTTCATATCCAACCGATTAAATAAATCACTCCAGCCTTTCCAGCAACGCCTTTGCCTTTCCGGCAAAAACCGGTTCTGCCCGTTGCGACAGGTTTTCAAGAATTTTGACAGCTTCTGCCGGATTTTTTTGTTTCAAAAAAGCAAGGGCAAGGTACCAATTGGCTTCATCGAATAATTTGGGGTCGTTGATGCTTGCTGTTGTAAGCCATTCGATGGCTTTTTCGGGATCCCCTCCGTTCAGGAGCGCGATTCCTGCGTACAAGCCCGCCTGGAAGTCATCCGGGTGCCCTTTCAGATAAGCATCAAAATAGGGGATTGCAGCTGAGAAATCACCGGCATCATAGTAGTTTATAGCCTGATCAAATGTCGGCGCTGCACCGGGTGTCCCTTGTTCACTTCTCAAGGCAATGACATCGCCGGCTTTTGGCGCGCTGAAAAATGCAGCATAGAGCCGGTCGTAGCGCGTATGTTGCCAGTAAACCACAGCCGCAGCTGTCATAATGATCAGGATTACGGCAGCGGCCGCGTAGTTGAATTTGATTTTTTGCATTTGCTTCTTTTTCGGGGGAACAGCCTTTTGAATTTGTTGTTGCAACAATGCCAGGTCTGCCCCGAGGGTTTCATCAGGGTTGGCCATATAAGCATCCAGTGCAGCGCGGCACAGGGCGCAGTCGAGCAGGTGATTTTCCACCCGAAAGCGGGCAGCCTCGTCCAGGCGATCTTTCGCGTAGTGTTGAATCTCTTCCAGACTCAGGCATACGGTAGGTGCAGTTAGCTCTTTCATCTTGTTGTAATCAGGTTCAGGAGTTGTTTTTTGAGTTGTCGTTTGCCATTTTGCAGGTACGATTTCACTTCATTCAGTGGGAAGCCCGTTTGGCCACTCACCTGCCGGTAGCTCATCTTTTTAAAAAAGAATAAGTTGAGGCATACGCGCTGAGCTTCGTCCAATTGGGCCAGTGCAGCTTTGATTTCGGATTCACCGATGGGCAATTCTTCTGTTGCCGGGTAAATTTCAGGTTCTTCTTCCGGTATGGGTACCTGCGCCTCTTTTAAGGGGACGTAGCGCCCTTGTTTCCGGAGGTGATTCAGACATTCCCGCTGAACGACGACGGGCAGCCAGTTGCGAAAAATGCGAATTTCCAGGCCCGGCAAAATTTCCAGCAGTTTGGAAAAGATGCGCATCACCATCTCACGGCTTTCTTCTCTGTCGTTCAGGTATTGTTTACAAATCAGGAAAACCTGCATGGTGTAGCGCCCGAACAATTCAGTAAAATATTGTTCGTCGCCCGTTTCGCAAAACGCCTCCACCAGCCGTTCATCGGTCCAGTCTTTCAATGCCTGCTGCCTGATTCCGCGAATGAACATGAGATGATATTTGTAGTGCAAGGTAGGGAAATGATTTGAAAATCCTGCTTGGGCGGAGTAAGTTTTGAATTGGAGAACCAAAGGAAAGGTTTTGGTGAAAATTCTGTCCATTGCACCATATCTTGATTATATTTACCCCAACAGTAAACCAAGTGAGTATGTCGGAATCGCCTATTCACCTTATCCTGATCACCCTTATTTATTTTTGCCTGCTTGTTGCTCTGGCGCAATTTACAGCTACTAAGCACCGGACAATCCTATATTATACTGGTTATTTGTGTGGCCTTGCGATGCATTACACCCGGGATTTTTTCGTTAATTATGCTCCGGGCTCCTGGCGTATGCATGTTCCTGATTTGCCACTACGGTGGGACTCCCCTACTTCTTTAATGGCACATTCCTTCTATTTTGTTTTCATAGATGCTGTTTTTTGTTTGAAACGAAACAGTCAGCGGTTGCATTTTATTTTCATTACGTTCACCTGGATTTTCATTGCGTTGGCCGTTATACACATCGGCTTGCAAATATTTTCAGGGTATGCCGCTGCGCAAATCATGTACCACTGGGCAAGAATTTTTTATTTGCCGCTGTTCATCTTTATGGTCGTTCGGCTTTTTTTTCTACCTGCCCTGCTGTTTCACCAAAGAATGATTCTGATTGGATCTTTAATCCTCATCATTTCTTATTTCCCGACCATGCTTAGAAGGTGGTTACCGGTTAAGCAGCAGATTCCCGATATTCTGTACTGCATTCAAACGGACTTTGGCAACATCTGTTTACCTCCAATCCGAGTAGGAATCATTCTGGAGATCCTTTGTTTTTCGTGGGCGATGGCTTTTTTTGTCCGGCGAAACTTCACAACTGAATCATCATCAAATTTTTCAACTACGCCCCCCCCTGAACACGACTCCCAGCCTGAAGCAAAGATGGCCGTGTTTCCCTCCGAACACCCTTTTGCCAAAGCTATTGAGGATTACATAGAATCCCGGCTGTCGGACGAGTCGTTGGGAGTGCCTGATGTATGTAAATTTATTGCCTTGAGCAATTCACAGGTGACCCGAAAGTTGAAAGACATTTGTGGCTTATCTACGGAACAGTTCATTCAGCGCTACCGGATGCATCGGGCGTTCGAGATGCTGCAAGCAGGCAACATGCGGGTAGGTGAGGTAGCTACGGCTGTGGGATTTAAGGAGGTAGCTTATTTTTCGAGGGTGTTTAAGCAGACGTATGGGGTGAGCCCGAGGGAGGTGAGGAAGGATAATGATGCGGTTTAAATGCAAGAAAAGGGGGGTTAAGTACAAGCTATACATGAAAGGGTAGAGGTATTTTTATCACTAAACTTCCGACGCTTTAAGGCTAAAAAAAATAAAACACAAATCTAAAATGAAAAACCTACTATTTGTTTTAAGTCCCGCGTCCACATTATCTTCTTCACCACGTAACCCTTATAGGTTGTTTACTTTGCAAAATGTTGCTTCAATAATTTTAGTAACAAGCATTCTGATGACTGCAAATGCCCAGAATATGGAAGGTATTCAATATTCAATGTCTGATACGACAGAAGCAGCTAAATTTATCGATAGTGGAAAAAAATTAATTAATACCCGTGAACTCTCCAAAGCATTCGATTTACTAAAGAAAGCTTGTATTATATTGCAAGATATTGGATATTCTCAAAGTGACAAAATGGCGGATGCCTTACATCTCATTGGGAATATTTACAACTTAGCACCAAAGAAAGATTCAGCCTTAGCTTATTACTATCAATCAGTTGAAATCAGGATCAAAATACATGGAGAAAAAAACATTGACTTAGCCAAAACATACAACAACATTGGATTAACCTTGATAGATTTAAATCTTTACGATAAAGCAGAATATTACATTTTAAAAAGCTTGAACATAAAAATCAATTTGATTCCGGAAAATGATCCAAGTATAGCCAAAGCCTACAACAACATTGGCTTTTTCTTTATTCAAAAAGGAGAATATGATCAAGCTATTTATTATTTTGAAAAAGGCCGTTGCATAAGGGAATCTGATCCAAGTTATAATTCAGAAGAATTAAGTGGTTCTTATATCAATCTCAGTAACGCCTATCTTAAAAAAGGCGACTATGGGCGTGCTATACAATTCGGGCAGCATGCAGTCAATATTTTAGAGAAAAACAATCTAATTGATAAGCATTTTTATGTAGAGCCCATATCTATAATTGGAACGTGTTATTACATGCTAGGTGATATCCAAAAATCAATATTATATCACAAGAAATCATTGCACGCCCGCTTAAATATATTAAAAAACAATGACATAGGTATTGCAACAGCTTTAAATGATCTTGGAATATGCTATATGGATATTCGTGAATTTGAAAAAGCTCTGGAATATTTCAATGATGCCTTGGATAAATTAAGCCCCAGCTATACTGAAAATATTAGAAGTGATGGGCGCATTATTGCTCTGATAAACTATAACATCGGAAACGTTTTTTCACTAAAGCAGGACTACCAACAAGCCATTGCCTATTATCAAAAAGCATTAGAAACATGGATTGAGCTTCTTGGTAGTGAGCATGATGATATAGCTAAGGTATATTCAGGATTGGCTTTTTGTTATCATGCGCTTGGAAAACACGAACAAGCTATAAAAGAAAATAAAAAGGCACTTTCTATCTTAGAAAAAAAAGTAGGTCTGGTAAACATTGAGACAGCAAAAGTTTTGAACAACCTTGGGTTAGTTTACCTTGACATACAACAATTTAATCAAGCTCTTGAGTATTTAGATCAAGCTATAGTTGCAAGTGGATTTGAAGAGTCTTT
>JABWAJ010000738.1 GCA_013361075.1 Saprospiraceae bacterium
AAACATTGTTTTACCTGGCTTCTGATCCTTTATTAACCGGCTCAAAGGTACCTAAAAGGCAAAAATAGGCGCCTCACCCGCAACCCAACCCGCAGCGGGCCGATCCACCTACCGGGGCGCTGTATGCCGACTCCATACGACAAGATTGCAGCTTCCAATGAAGTGCTGACAAACTCGTTTCATAAATGGTGTGTCGAGTTTATTCACTGCTTTCATGCACTGCCTACGCTCGCCGGTACTGAGGTCGAAAAATTCCGTTTCGATTATTTTCTACAAACAAATTATCTCTCCGAGGTCTTTTTTAACCAAAATTCGGGATGAGTCATGTTTAAGCCCTTATCACAATTGAGCCTGGTTTGTTTGGACTCGATACCGGCCAATTTCATCATCCCGGTAATTTACAAACTCGTATGTTGCCCAAAGAACTCAAACCGAATGCCGGTTACCGTAGAAAAATCAAGCGGCGTTCCGTCCTGCGCCATGGCTTTAATCGTCCAGGTGGTAAATGGCGTCGGGTTGAAAAAATAATCCACCAAACGCGATGAAATGTTTGCCGCCGACTGAATTTTATTGTTGTCGGAAGTATCATAGACAAAATTGAACCGCATGGCAGGACCGCTAAACCGGGGTACAAAGGATGTTTGCTCCGTCAGTTTGTCTGTATAAATTCCGGAAGAAACAATTTTCACTTCCACCAAACCCTGGTATTGAAGGCCATCGAGGTAAACCCTCATTTCCGTCATCCGGATGCGCCCAAAAGAATTAAATACGGATGCATTCGTGGGGCATTCCCATTGCAGAGCGCCATCGTTTTGGATAAAGGTTTTCAACAATTCCGGGTCATTCAGCACGATTTTAGCGCCCGAATAATCGGAAACCTGTCCTGTTAACGAACCCTTGACCAATGCATTCCCGGAAATGGTCGCCACGATTCTGGAAAAATCATCGCTATCGGCGGTAATTTTCGGCAGACCAGTTTGATCTAACCGATCCGACAGGGTATAGTAAATGAAAGCCCTGCGGTATTCTTCCATTGCCAGATACGTGGTTCGTTTAGCTTCTAATATTTTGCTGAAAACCAATTGCTGCATCCCTTCGTCCCGGAAAATTTTGTCGCCCAGTTTGTTGTAGCGGTTTTTGAATATGCCAACCGATTGCGTCGAGGCCTGCAACCGCAAGCGCATCTCCGCTTCCTTAATTTTGGCCTTTGCCAGTGCCAATTGGGCATGGCTGTAGGTTCGGCCCATGTAAATCAGCTTATCCAATTCCAGTTTGTAAGGTTCTGCCGCGCTGATTTTTTCCGGAATCTTTTTGAAAAGGTTGTTCATTTCAAGGGATAGTGTCTCCCAGTGGTCTTCTCCGCCGGTAAGGATATCAAGGCCTTCCAGATCATAGCTGGAGAGTGTCTGGTTGACTGTATTCGCAGCAGCATTCAACGCCTTGTCACCGGCTTTTCTGTACGCTTCCACTTTTTCACCTATATTGGCAAGGTTGGCAACCGCAGTGATCAATTTTTCCCCTTCTGCCCCCAATTTTTTGATGCTGGCTATTAGTCTTTCCGAAGCAGCCTTACGCTTTTCCTGGTTTTCTTTTTCTTGTTTGAGCACGTCCGGGTCTGGCAGCACGGGTTCCAATCCACCCCCGTCTTCCTCATCATCCCACGACGGTATTGGCCGCGGCACCGGTGGTGGCCCGTCGCCAGAGACTGGTTC
>JABWAJ010000739.1 GCA_013361075.1 Saprospiraceae bacterium
ACCGGCTATCTTAATGTAGAAGCCGGCAACCGCAATTTTAAGGTCAATGCTGCAGGCACAACGACTTCGGTAATTAATGCCAATGCGGCAGTGGACCCGAATACGAATTATTCCCTGTTCGCCATCAACCGCCTCAGCAGCATTGAAGCATTGTTGCTGGTGGACGACCTTACGGCACCGGCTGCAGGCAAAGCGCATGTGCGTTTTGTTCACCTGAGCCCGGACGCACCTGCTGTTGACGTTACACTTACAGACGGAACGGTGGTTTTTGGAAATACCAGCTTTAAATCCGGTACTGCCTTCACCCCACTTAATGCCGGAACTTACAATTTGCAGGCAAGAGTTGCCGGCACTTCAACGGTTGCTCTGGAAATTCCGAATGTCTCTCTGGCCGCAGGTAAAATTTACACGGTTTTTGCAAGAGGATTTCTTGCGCCGCCGGCAGGGAACACCAACGCGCTGGGCGTAACGATCATTGCCAACAATTAAGATTTAAGTGTCAGGAAACTGAATTTCTTTCATTCACTTGTCCGCTCTGTCACCACCACTGTGGTGCAGGGCGGATTTGTTTTGTGATGTTTCCTGCAAACTTCAGCTTAACTGCCCGCCACCTCACTGGTTTATGCAAACTTCTTCATCGTCAACCTCACCGTATACCCGTTATCCCGGATGATCTGGAGTGAAGCATTCAGGCGCTGGGCGCGCATTTGAATATTGGAAAGGCCCTGTCCGGTTTTGGATGAACTCCGCGCCCGCCCGTTTCCATTGTCTTTGATGGACATTTCAAAAACATTGCCTGCATTGCCAAATTCAATCGAGACCTTAGTCGCATTGGCGTGTTTGGCAATGTTATTGATCGCCTCATTGTAAACGAAATACAGGTTTTGACGCAGGTGAACCGGCATTTTTTGCTGCAAATCAATTTTTTCAATTTTCAGTTCATACGTCACGTCCATGGGGAGCAACATATCGTCGGCGTGCTCGCGCATGCGCTGGATGAGGTCTTCTACTTTGTCTTTTCGGGAATCAACGGCCCAGATTACGTCACTTAGTTTGGACATGGCCTTGCGGCTTGCTTCCCCAATAATGTGCAGGCGGGCTTTGCTGTCTTCGTCCTTGACTATGAGTTGCAGCATGTCGCTTTGCATGGCAATACCTGAAAGCAAACCACTGACTTCATCGTGGAGGTCGCTGGACAGTTTCATGCGCAGTTTTTCCATGCCCAGTTGTTGTTCCAGCCGGTAGAGAAAAAAGCCATAGGCACCCGCTGCAACAATCAAAATAATCAGCACCACAAACCAGGTGCGCTGGTAGAAGGGCTTGCGCACCACGATAGGGACAAGCAGGTCTTCAGCACTCCAGTAACCATTAGGCGGTACCCCCCTTACCCTTAAGGTATATTTACCCGGCGGGAGGCTGTTGTAGCGGATGTTGTTGCTGAAACCAAGGTAAGACCAGTCGGAATCGAAGCCTTCCAGCCGGGCCATGTATTGACTTTTTCGGGGATTTCCGTAGTCGGGCAATGCAAAATGGATGAGAAAATAGGTATCCGACGGGTCAATAACAATGCCATTGGGTGTTGCTGTTTCGTAATAGGTCAGCAGGCTGTCTTTAGCGGCGTTAAAACGCACCACTTTGGTCATCATCGGGGAGGGCGTACGGGAACTGTTGAGCAAATCTTCGGGGTAAAAAGCATTCAGGCCATT
>JABWAJ010000155.1 GCA_013361075.1 Saprospiraceae bacterium
GAGGCGCTGCTTCCCGTCCGGACAATATCCAGTACGCAATCAGGTTGCTGTCCACGTTTTCGGGAGTGGTCCAGCAGACCGGCATTGGCGCGACTCCATAAATCGAATTCCCCTGGCCAAACGCATCGCCCAGGGCCGCAAAAAAAAGTATGATGAGAAGTTTAAAACGCATGGTGATGTTGTCTTTAAGCGCTTGGGTATTCAGCCTGATAACTGGCCGTACCGCCAGGCGGGATGATAATTTCTACTTCAGGGCACAAGTCAAACTTTGTCGTCGTCCGGTTTTCGCGGGCTTCTACCTGCCAGGTTTCGCCGGGATAGACGGTTGCGCCATTGGCTGTAATGTCCGTCAGTCCGGCATTGTACACGCGTAATCTGTACGCACCGGCGGTGATGGTATGCGTACCGTCTGCCAGGTTGTCAAAAACCGGCTGCATCGTTCCGGGCGTCAGCAGTTCGGTCACATCGCCACCGCCGCCGCCTGCTCCTCCGTTTACAATCGCAATCATCAGCTTTGATTTTGGTGTGCATAATTCGAGTAAGCCGGGCCCTTTGGCCGCAGGGTTGCAATCTCCAGGCGGTTTGTTCCGACGCCGGTAAAGGCTACCCGGAGATTGGAAACAATCAGCATATCCGGACGCGGTGTGGCCAACTGAAAAGTGCTGTTGGGCAAAATCGTCAACCACGATTCAATGACGACGTTCGTAGTGCCTGTATTCTGAAAAACCACGTCGGTCACCCCGTCGAGCTGAATCCTTGCGTTTTCCGTGACCGGCTGCAAAATGTCAATCGTTACCTCAATCATCCGATCATCGTTTTGTACAGCGCCGGGTTCTCTGCGAATTTGGCGCTGATTTTGTCCATGAAGGTGTAAAAGGCTTCATCATCGGAAAAATGCGGTCGTATGCGATCTAAGAAGACAACCAACCGCTCGCCGTCGTATTCGTAGCCCGTTGTTTGTTGCTCGCCTTCTTTGGGCGGGTTGTCCATGGGCGAACCCTGCACCGAAACGGCCAACGGGGCATGTTTTGAAGTTGCGTTTTTGACGAAAATGTTGAGCATGTCCATCAGGCCGGAAACCACAGGGGTAAAGTCCGTTTGCATGATCTTTTCCTTCACCACATCCCCCACACCGGTCAGGCTGGCCGTCTCCATGTCTTTGATCTTCTGCTCCAGTTCCCAGACTTTGCGCTCCCGGGCGATTTCTGCCGCCAAATCGGATTTTGAGACAAATCCGCTTTGATACCCCGGCGCGCTGCCCAACCCGGCCAACTGGTAAGGATTGGGCGCTTCCCCCAATTGCACTTTCACCGTATATCCCCCGTTTCCGTGTTCGTTGTTGGGGGCAAAAACCGAGAACCGGGCGCCAGGCACGGAATTGATTTCGATCATCTGTTTGAGCAGCGCCCAGGAATCTTCCCGGTCGGTTTCTGCATCCAAATGCCGGTAAATGACGCCCTTTTGCTGTACGCCATCCTGGAAGCCCTGCATGAGCACCCATTCTACACGCGGATTTTTTGAAAACCAGGTGTAGAGGTCTTCCAGACTCGATATATAGCCGGTTCCTCCGCGCATGGGATCGGGTGGTTATTGGATGTAGATGATCTGAATGAGAAAACTTTGGCCGGCACTAATCAGGGAAGTGTTGCCTACGAAAATCTGCGATTTCTGCGGGTTCATGCTGCAAAAATCAAACAGGACGATTTCGCGGTGTCCCTGTTCCTGGAGCAAAGCGCCGAGGGCAAACTGATCCAGCACATCGTCGTTGTTTTGCTTCAGCTTCAAAAATGAAGCCTTGACGGCGTTGTTTGACACCAATGGGCGACCGCTGGGAGCATTGGCAGATCCTGCATTGTCGCTGATGAACATGCCCACTACCCTTTTGTCCCGGAGGTTTACATCATCCGGCAAGGGGTAAGCATTGCTTACCGCCGTGATTTGAACTTCAATCGCAGTTGTGGCGAGTTTTTCCCCGTAACGTTGAACAAGAAACTGATTCATGGATGGCCCATTTAAAGTTCAGGGCGCAGGCGTGGTTGCCTGCGCCCTAACCAAAACATTAAAAACTATGATAATACACGCTTTACGAGCAAAACTTAGTAGGTGTTGAACCGCGTTTGAACGGTTGCGCCTTCAGATACCACGAAGCCTTCCAACAGGAAAACAGCCACGTTGCGGGTATCTACTGCGGCTGCGGACTGGTTGATGCCACCCTGGAGGACGGCCAGGTCTGAAGCTGCGGGCAGATCCAGCAAAATCGTGTTGTCTTCCTGTCCGGAAATGATCGTCAACGGCTCCAGTTCAAACCAGGGAATGTTATCCTGCTGGCCGTGTTCCGGGCGAAGCTGCGGCGCGACGGCAAAGGTGTAGCCGCGTTCGGGCACGTCCCGGAATACATTGGTCAGGAATGGCGGAATGCGTTCTGTGGTGCCTGATTTCAGCGCAACAGTGGCGTTGTAAACGGCATTCAGGCATTCGCTTTCCGGTAGTCCCGTACCCGGCACCCCAAGGAAGAAGTTCGGGTCCGGGTTAAAATATACCGGGAAGTTGCCGTAAGCATTGGTAACCGGGTTAAATTTGGCAATGCCCAGGGCCATGCGGGTGATGCAGAACATATCGTTCCGGTTCAGCCTTTTTTCAGTCGGGCGCGCGGTGGTGGCGTTGGGGAAAAGCTCGAATTTATAGTTGGGCCGGTTGTTGGCAAAAGCCGCTTCTACCCGGAGGTGCGACCGCTGCACGACAAACCCCTCTCCCTTTAATTCCGGAACGGATTCCATAAAGCGCAAATAATCTGCGCGATCTTTTCCGCCAACGGTGCTGATAATGTTGTTCATCGCTATGATGGTTGTAAAGTGATGGAATGATGATGCTCAAATCAGCGCCATTAAAGCACGACGCTTGGGCCAGCTACGCCGGGATTGTAGTTCGATTTCCATTGCGAACTGCCTGCTCCAACGCCGGGCGCTCCTGCAAGGCCGACCGTTGCGGCCAAACCGGGCGCAAACTGGATGACGCCATTGGTGACCCCTGTTACAGCCATTCCCGTTGCCAACAGCGATGTGATGGCCCCTTTGCCCATGATCATGGGCAGGGCAATTGCACCGGCGAGCGGGACGACTACTTTCATGATCGGGTTGGCCGACGCGAAAGACGATTTCGATACCAGGCTTGCAACGGCGATGCCGCCAACAACGCCACCGGCAGTCATGATGATTTTGCTGGTGCTCATGCCGCCAGCTCCTTTTTTACTTCTTGTGCGCATTTTGCCTGCGATTTTGCTGTACTTGGCGCATGATTTGCAACAAGACATAGTGATCTATTGAAATGAAAAAATGGATTGAACCCTGTTAGCACCTGGCTTTCCGGCGACCTGTGCTGCGCGTTGCCACTTTCCGGCGACCGCTTTTGGCGCGGGGGCCTTTGTACACGCAGTGTGCTGTTCCGGATTTGACCACACGGGCTGTTCCACCGCTTGCCCTGATTCTGTCGGCAGATTTTTTCGCTGCCGTTTTGGTGCTGCTACACGATACTTTGGTGTAGCGCTTTCCGCCCAGGACTTTGGTTTTTGTCGCCGTACCTGACGACTTTCTTCTCCTGGTGCCCGTTTTGGTTGCCATAAGGATGACTGTTTTATGGTTAAAAAAAGGATGACTTTGCCTTTACTGGTTCGTTTTGGCTTCCTGTCCGCCGCCTCCGGTTTCCAGTTTGGTTTCCGGCGCTGCGACCGGCGTTTTTTTATCGGTTTTCGGTTGGCCCGTTCTCTTCTTCCTGGCTTCTGCCGTTTTTGCTTTTTTATTGGCCTGCACCTTCCGGCGTCGGTTCAGTCTTTTTAAATGGCTCATAAGCTTTATTTTAGCATCAAAATGGCTGCTCCGCCCAGCAGCAGGGGTAAATAAGATTCCAGGTCTTTGCCGCCTTCCCCTTCAGGGGTTGCGCCCGGTTGGGATGATCCGGCCCAGTTCTTCCAATCGCCCTGTTCAGGCCCAAAAGTTGGCGTACCGATCCCCTGTGCCACGGTTTTGATCTCCTGCTCTTTTGCTGCCTTCAGGGCTTTCAGCAGTGCCACAGTTGCCGATACGGCACCGATAATTGCTGTGATGATGCCCGTAATGGCGGCAAGGGTGATCGGTTCTCCTACCCCGGCACCGGGTTTCAGCGCGTTGATGGTGACCTCCGGTTGATAGGGTGGCGCGCCGTTCAGGGCATTGTTGCGCATGACGCCGTTGCGCAGCCACAAAACCAGGTTGGCCCGGTCGAATACAAACAACTGCCCCACTTTTGACACCGCGTTCCGGTGCAATACGTGTTTGGTGGCCACGATCCCCGGCACGGTGTTTGCGTTGGTCACGTACTCGTACAGCAGGTGGTGCGCGCTCTTTTCCAGGTGTTGATTCAGGATTTGGATTTCCCCGTTTCTTTCCCGGCAAAACAGGCTTTGCGCGTTTTCCGTGTAGATGTACTCCTCGTGCTGTGCCCAGGGGTCCTGCGTGGCCGTCATCAGGGCGTCGCAATCCTCGAACGGAATCAGGTTGCCCACACTGGCCCGGCGTTGCAGGATGCCGCCGCCTTCCGGTTGCGTTTTTCCGCGAGCCTGGCCCACTGCGCGCCGCACAAACGCCGGAGCGCTGAGGCCGAGGTAGATGCCCTGGTGCAGCCCTTTGTACAACAGATTGTCCAGCTCCTGCGCGCCAACGGCAAACTCTTTCATTTCCGGGTAATAAGCCGCCAGGATCTTCGCCTGCTCCGATGCCAGCGCCAGGCGCGTCTCCCCTACGGTCATCTGTCCATAGTTCAGAAAAGGCTGTGCCCCGACGCGTTTGCCGCGATCCCTGTATTCATTTGCCGGTATTCCATGCAGGTATGTTACCTCCGTCATCTGCTTGCCATTATTGCCAGCACGGCCAAAAAGCCAAGCGCCAGCGCTGTATGATTCCTGCCATCCGGCACGGCACCGATGGCGGCCATGCCCTGGGGCGAATAGTCCTGCTTTTTCCAGTAGTCGTACTCCCGATCAAATGCGTCGTGTACGGCATCCACAATCACTTCCCGGCCATTCACCAGTGCCACGGGGTAGATATGCCCCTGCTCCGGATTTTTCGGATCGTAGCGCGCTACCCGGTAGAAATACCGGTATCCCAAACAGCGCAGCAGGCTGCCGATCATCACGCTCATGCTTTTGCAGTCGCCGGTTTTGCTTGCCCAGGTTGCGCCGGGACTTTTCACCAGTTCGCGCCGTGGAGGGTCGCGCACGTATCGGATATTGTCCTTTACGAAGCGCCACACAGCCCGCAGCGTTTCGCGGTCGCTGCCTTTGCGCAGGCTTTCGGCCATCGTTTCCACGAAATAGCTGCCTTTGCTGTCTGCATGCAAAACCGCCTGCACAATGTCCCCTATCCTGGCGTTGCTGTACATTTTGGTTGCAAGGCCAGGGCTGGGCCGTATTTGTCCGCGCGCTGTCATCCCACGCTTACCGTGTGATCAAAAGGAAATGTAATGCCTGCGCTCGTCGCGGTTCCTTTGAACCGCAGCGCCTGGAACCAATCGCCCGTCGTGATGAGGTTGTTGATGGTTTCGGCGGTCGCGCCGAAGTCGAGCACGCCCTGGAAAACCAGATCCACCGTTTGGCCCGATGCCAGCGTGATAGGGCCAGGCAGTGCAAAGTCTGCCAGCTTTTGCGCTCCGTAAAACATGCTGCCTTGCAGTGCATCCAGGGGAAAAGAAACGGGGTTTTCGTTGCGGATGGGCTGCGTTACTTCAACCTTCAGGCCGACGCCTTCTTTGCCCGGCGTGGTGGTCACGGCGATGCCCCTGGTCCGGAGCTTGGTCTGGCCATAGATGATTTTGGAAAAGACGGTATCAAATGCCTTCTTTCCAAAATAGGCAATGACCCCGATGATCAGCAGTACCTTGACGGTTTGATTCATTGCTCACGCGATTGTGTGGCAATGTTAAGGAGGGATTGGGAGGGGATTGTAGACTCGCGCTCTACGCTGTCATAAAGGTGCCAAAAAGGCCCTATCCTATTCTATAACTCGTCTAATTCCTTGGTGGTGAGTTCAAAATGCGCAATGATGCGCTGGGTTTCTTCATAAGTAAAATGACGGCCACGAGAAACAGATCGGTACCTTTCAGGAGATATACCAATCTTCTTTAGCACTTCGTCGCTAAAATTTTCCGTCCGGAGACGGCTATAATAACATCTGCCGTTGCTTGAGACCAGGCCAAAAACCCGACACAGGTCATGTTTTGTCAGCGTTCGCCTGTACGGTATGGATGCTGTCTGCATGATGTCTGGATGATGTATAGGTGATGTACATGGAATAGGTACAAATATACGAACAAATCGTTTGGCGCTCCATGCGTGTTCAACACTTTGTTGTGGCTACCTCCTATTGTTATCAATATCTTGCTGAGGTATGGCCGCGATCGACCAGCGCCAGCAGTAATGTGATAACAAAAAGCGGAACCGGTCTGCTTCCTGGTTCAGCTTTTTGTTATCTGTCGAATAGTCGCAGTTAGCCGGGAATAGTATAAAATCCAGGCTTCGTCATATCCAAAAGCCCTCGTTTTTTTAGACGGCAAATTTTGCCTTGAAGTGTCCTGAACCGCTCCCCGCGCTTATAGTACAGAACTTGATGAAGTTCCCGGATATTAAACCCGTTGTGACGTTTCGCAAAATCAAGTATTTCTTTCTGGTAAAATGTTAGTTTTCGCATATTGAAAAATTTAAAATCCGAATAACACTGCTTCAACTTTCATGCTTTCGATATGGTCGCACAGTCGTCGAAGCCCCAGTTATCTGTCGTAAATTCTGTCAAATGTTTAAAATCCTGGCACCATGGCCAGCATCGCTTATTTCAATCATCTTACGGTCCAGTATCGCACGTTCTTCCGGCGTCAACCGCTCTATTTTCCGCATGATGGTTTCCACGCGCCGTTTTGACTTTTCCCTAACTCTAAAATCCCTGCCGATAAATCGGGTATCATGTAAGTTCCAGGGCATTGGCTCGTCATAGTTCATGTACAAGGTTTCTACGCGCACTCCTCCTCTCGTTTGAGCATTGAACTGCACTTTCCGCCAATCTTTCAGGTAGAGCTGGTATATCGGGTGGTCGTAGCAGGAAATGGCTACCATACAGCTGACATCGCATATTCTGGTTAATAGTTGCTCATGGTCACCTGGCTGCATCTCGTATTTGTAGCGGTTATGTCCCGATCTTGTTTCATGCAGATATGGCGGATCGAGGTACAACAAAGCATTTTTATCAGTTAACATGCCGCCGCCGTGAAGCCATCTTAAAAAATTGCCTTGAATGATGTTCAATGAGTTGCTCCCCCACTCAGGCGATGTTACAGCATCATGCCAATCGTTTATAACCTCCTTGTCTATATCTATGCCTATGTTGGTGTATGCCGGACTTTTGTAACGCATAACAGCGCACTGGCCCAAAAATCCTGAAATAAATACATCGTGCTGCGGCAACTGGTTAATGATGTTGTGCACCACCCCGGCACCGCCTTTGCCACCAAAATAAGTGCTTTTAGGTAAGGTAATGTATGGTTGAATAAGGCCCATATCGCAGGTTTTGTAGATGCTTCAGCCGGCAGTATCGCGGGTATTGGCGAGTCCTGCGGGCATCGCGGGTTATGTCAAATTATTAAATCAGTCGTTCTTGCAGTCTCCCCTACTGTCCAAACTGCCTTCATTACTTCCCTGATCTTATTGTATCTGGGTTGTTTTAGCAGACTAACTGCCAATGATGCCTTTTCTGGTGCAATCAGTATTGTGAGGAAAATTTCGGAAAACAGCGCTACAACTTGCTCGTCCGATGAGATGTCGGCAACGTGTTCTTTGACGGCCTGGATGATTTGAAAATCATCGTCGGTGACTTGGATTTTATTCATGATGTCGTTTTTAAGATTCGTTAAACCTTTAAAAAATCGTCTGCCAAGCTTTCGTAAGCTTCCTTCGCCCTCTTTACCATATTCCTGTGTGCATTAAAGCGAAAGACCAAAGAATCATAAACTTTAAGCTTATTCTCCATCTCCCATACTTGTTGTTTCAGTATCCAATATTCCTTGATCATCGCCAATGCGGCATCGGTATTTGCTTTGAAATCGTATTGTTCTTTCATGCGATCCAGCGCGTCGTTGGTGTCGTCGTCGAGTTCGCGGATTAATAGATTTGCTGCCATGGTGCGAATGGTTGGGGCTGAAAATTTTCAGCCCGTACTACGCGAGCTCGAAAATTTTCAGCCTGGTGATTTAATTTGTTGTCATCATCGCGGCCTCCAGTTGCGCCTCGTAATGCGCTACCCATTGCCGGTTGTTTTCGATGGCGTCGAGGGTTCGTTTCGTGGTTTTGCGCCCGGCGCGCTGTGCGGCCAGGTCTATCTGGATGTGTCGCGCAAGGCGCTTTTTGTACTTGTTCAGATCCTTGCGCAGCATCCGGATTTCGTGGTTCCCGTTTTCATTTTCGTGGAGAATAAAGGGTACACGAAATTTCCTGGCTGTATTTTGCGATTCACCGGGCTGTATCAGTTTCCCTTCGCGTGCCCGTTCGTGTTGAACGACAATTCCAACTGCCGCATCCGTTCTATTTTTTCGTTCAGCAGCTTCAGCTCGCTTTTGAGTTCTGCGGTTTGATCCTGGGCAGGTTCCGGTTCACCTCCGGTGCCTTCCGCTCCTTTTTCATAGTTCATGCCAAAAGCGATGGCCCCCTTTGCAATGAAGTTGATCTCCAGGAAATACCCGAACAGGATCATCATTGAGCCGAACAACATGACGCTCCAAAACTTGGGGCCGGTCCATCCCATGTCCTGGATGGAAAAAGCCAGTTCCGTCAGGGAGACCACCGTTGCCAGGGTGGCGATGAGGCCGGGGAAAACCGACCGGTGACCGGTAGGGTTGAGGAAGTCCATGAACACGATGGCGAAGCGGCCAAACTGGATGGCCAGCGCCGCCGCAACGCTGATGTAAACCGGCAGCGGAATGAAGTACACATTCAGCGCTGCCGTGATCAGGTAGGTACCAATGATGCCGTAGAAGGTAATGGCCGGCATGTACTTCGTGATGCTTTTGAAAATGGCCGAAAAAGCCGGGTTGACAAAGTTTTGCGGGCGCTGTTGCGCGTTTGCGTGGTTTTGCATAGTTTTGTGATTCAATATTTTATGATAGACGCCTTACTTTGCTTCGGCAGGGTAGGGCGTTTTTTATTTCCTGCCGACATCTTTCATTTGTTGCAGTTCGTCAATTCAATGGTTCGGTAGCGTTGAGGAAAGCGGCTGACTTTTTCCGCTTCCGGCGATTCAGTTTTTTTGGCAGCAATACGGCCATCAGATAGGCCTGTTCGTGTGCATCGAGGTTGCGCATCGTTTCGGGCTGGACCAGGCAAAGGAATTCGCTTTTGCGCAGTTTGATTCGTTTCCCGTCGCTGCCGATCAGCTTGCAGCGGATCTCCTCCAGCAGTTGCCAAATGATGCCTTCTTCGTCTATCATCCTGGCCACCACTGCTTCGTTTAGCAGCTTGCCAATGTCCGTAATGTCTAAGCTGATGCGCCCGTCGGGTAGTTGTTTCATAGCGTCCATTGCGTTTCTTCGTTGAATTTGGCAATCTGAATGCCGTTTTCGTAGATGGCGGCCCAATTCACCTTGCCCTGCCCGCTGGATATGTGACCGACGATGCGCATCACACCTTTATATGTGAAATACAGCGAAGCAAGGGTTGCGATCACAAAGAGGATTTTTTCGACAAGGGTCAGCATGGAGCCTCCGGTAATTGATGTCATTGCGAGAGCCGAGCGCAAAGCAATCTTCTGAAACTATGGAGATTGCTCACCTGCCCTCGCGGGCGGTGCGAGGGTCGTCGGGGAAATCATCCTCCTCGCAACGATATACTTTGGTAAAGTTTAGCACAACTTCATTTGATTGTCTCAAAATTCACGCATGACGTTCATCCCTCACCCCCGCTGCAATTCCAAAATCTACTGGCTGATGTCGTTGACGTAATCCACCGCGC
>JABWAJ010000156.1 GCA_013361075.1 Saprospiraceae bacterium
TTGCTCCTGGTTTATTTCTACTTTTTGAGCCCAAAATGTCTTTCCCGAAGGGAATCTCAAAAAGGCTTGTCGCCATAATGCGCCCTGGTTTTCAGGTTTAAAAGTCGGGAAAACTGACGGATCGATCTTTATCCCGGCTTTAGGTTGGCTCCTCAGCTCGCCGCTGATTTTTGCCTGGTTTTCATGTCAAAAGCACAGGTGTATCTGGCTGATATTCATTATTCAACCTGCGCAAAGGTCCCTGAAAGGCAAAAATAGGCGACCTAACCCGCAACCCAACCCACCGCGAGCCGATCCGCCTTTTGGGGCGCTGTATGGCGACTCCATGCGACAAGATTGCAGGTTCCAATGAAGTGCTGACAAACTCGTTTTCATCACATGGTGTGTCGAGTTTATTCACTGCTTTTATGCACTGCCGATGCTCTCCGGTATGAATAAGTTCGATTGCGGCAGATAGCTCCATCAAAACAAAATGTCCAGTTGCATACAAAGATAAAATATCTTTGCACTCAGCAAAATCCTAATCCACATGCGCCAGTTCAACAACGCGTTTTTCCAAAGCATAGCAGCATTTGCCTTTTTCGTAATCCTGATGCCTTTACCATCGTTTGCACAAACGAAAGAAGCGAAACCGTTGGATGCTCCCAAAAAATTTGAGCAACAGCATGCGATGCTCCTCAACAACAAACAAACCGTTTACCGGTCGGTGGCCCAGGAGGTTTACATCTCCAACGACACTGGCGCATACGTGGCCAGCTTTTGGTGTGTGGCCTACCTGAAAGGCGACCTAAAAGCCCCGGTTGACGCCACCCGCCCGGTTACGTTTATTTTTAATGGCGGCCCCGGCTCCGCTTCCGTGTGGCTGCACCTGGGCTTTTTCGGCCCGAAAACCGTGCAGGTAGCCAGCGATGCCCGCACCGACGACGGCCCTGCACCGTATAAACTCCGCGATAATCCGCATTTTATGATTGAACACTCCGACCTCGTGTTTATTGACCCAATCGGAACAGGATTCAGCAAGGCAATCGGGGCAGGAAAAAACGAGGATTTCTGGGGATTAAACGAAGATGCAGCCTCCATTGCCAAACTAATACGAACCTGGATCACGGAAAACAAACGCTGGCAGTCGCCAAAATTTATTGCCGGCGAAAGCTTTGGCACCACACGCGCTGCTGCAGTAGCCAATGCACTCGAAGGCAGCGGACAAAACATGGCCCTCAACGGCCTTATTCTGATTTCTCAGGCGTTGGATTATGCAGGGTCCACCTCTGTGCACGACAACATCACGTCTTATTTTACTTACCTGCCCGCTATGGCTGCTACGGCCTGGTATCATAAGAAAGCCGGTACCGGAAAGCCATTAGAAGATTTTGTACAGGAGGCCCGGGATTTTGCTTACAATACCTATTTACCGGCCTTGTACAAAGGGAATCTGCTGCAGGCATCTGAAAAAAAAGCCATTGCAGCAAGGCTGTCTTACTTCACCGGCCTGCCCCAGGCTTATGTAGAGCAATCGGACCTGAAAATTTTGGTGCCCAGGTTCAGGAGTGAGTTGTTGCGCGACAGCAATCTGGTAATCGGACAGTTGGATGGTCGTTATGTTGCAGAAGAAATTGATCGGGTTTCAGAAAGTCCGACCTTGGGCGACCCTGCCGATTATCAAATCGAAAGCGCCTTTACGGCTGCTATGAACGACTACATGGCCAATACGCTGGGCGTTAAAATGGATCGGCCTTACCTGACCGGAAATGAGAACATTTACAAAAAGTGGAACTGGAAACCAGTAGGCAAAGATGAGGGTTGGGAACCTGCTTATGTGAACACTGCCCCCGGCTTGGCTCAGACCATGCGGCGGAATCCGAAATTAAAAGTAATGATTGCAAGCGGTTATTACGATCTGATTACGCCTTTTTTTGATGCAGAATATACTTTCTCCCGCCATGGGTTTAAACCCGCTCAACTCATTTTCAACTATTACGAAGGCGGGCACATGATGTACAACAACCAGAATGTCTTCGAAGAATTGGCCTGGGACATTGAGGATTTTTATAAGAAGAAATAATGGGTACCTGATCGCGCCGATGAAAAAAACTGTAATCCTTTACGGAATCCTGCTTGCTTTACTCCTTTGGGCGCTGAAGTGGATGGAATACCGCTACATCCTGCGCGATTTGTCCCTTCAGTTCTACCTTGGGCTGGTAGCAGTATTGTTCAGTGGTTTAGGTGTTTGGGCAGGGCTCCAGTTTTTAAAGCCCCAATCCGATATTTCCGATCAACACCCCAAAGTTACCTCCCCCCCTAATCTGGAAGCCAGTTTACACGCCCTGGGCATCAGTCCCCGCGAATACGAAGTACTACAATTAATGGCTGCCGGGCTGTCCAATCAGGAAATTGCAGACCGGCTCTTTATTTCCCTCAATACGGTGAAAACCCATATTTCCAGCCTGTACCTGAAACTTGATGCCCAAAGGCGTACCCAGGCCATTCAAAAGGCAAAAGAGCATGGGCTCCTGTCTCTTTAACCAGCCACCCATTCGGGTGATTTCACATCCTGCCGGGTGAATCGTACTTTCGGGTGATGAAAATCCAGCGTTCCTCCCCACATATTTGGGCCATTCTTTCACACCAATAAAAATCAGGCAGATGAAAAAGATTGTATTGAATTACGGGTTACTGGCAGGGAGCGTTCTTGGAGGAGCGATACTGATCTCAATGTTGTTTGGATCCGACGGAAAAATGGACATGAAAACCGGCGAATGGATCGGTTATATTTCCATGATAGTAGCGCTTTCTTCTATTTTTTTTGGAGTACGTGCTTATCGGGACAAGGAATCCGGCGGCGTCATCAGTTTTGGAAAAGCTTTTCAGGTAGGGATTCTCATCTCGCTGGTAGCTTCGGTTATTTATGTTGCCGTATGGATGCTTTATGTCAATTTTGGTGGTGGCGGCGACTTTATGGAACAATACTACCAATACAGCGTAGAGCAGTTGAAACAAAGCGGCAAATCCGCTGCTGATATTGAGCGGGAAATCTTGCAAATGGAGCAATTTAAAGAAATGTACAAAAGCCCGCTGGTTCAAATTGGCATCACCTTTCTGGAAATTTTCCCGGTAGGGTTAATCATTTCCCTGTTGAGCGCCGTGCTCCTGAAAAAAGGCAGTGGCAAAGGAACACAGGGCGCTCAGGTCCTGGACGCCTGAATGCCTTAAAAACAAAGGCGGGGCGCAGTTTGCAGCTGCGGCCCCGCCTGATATGTGATATGTTCTTTTCTTAATCGAAACGGATTGTATGTCTTGTAGTTTCAATTAGGCGAACATGTGATTTATGATTTGTTTATGCTACTGTTTTTAACCCATTTCAGACACCACTTCCTGTACTTCCGGCACCATGCGCTTCAACATTCCTTCGATACCGGCTTTCAACGTTACTGTTGAAGAGGGGCACCCGCTGCAGGACCCCTGCAAAGTTACGGTAACTATTCCTTTATTAAAAGATTTGAACTCAATATTTCCGCCATCCATTTCAACGGCAGGTTTGACATAGGTATCAATGAGGTCTTTTATTTTTTGGACAAGAACTGCATCGTCCTCTGAATAAACCATATCGGAACCGCGTTCCGCTTCCAGTTTGGCCATTTCTTCAGCAAAACCTTCTTTCAGAATTTCACCCCCTTCCTCAATGAAGTTTTTGATGAACTCCTTCAGTTTCAGCATGATGTCGGCCCATTCGTAATTGAACTCTTTGGTCACTGTCACAAAGTTGCTGCTGATATAAACACCTTTTACATAAGGGAATTCAAACAGCGCTTTGCCCAGGGGCGACCAATCTATCGCCAGTTCAGCTTCTTTAAAGTCAGCAGTGCCCCGATACAACATCCGGTTGGTCACAAATTTAAGGGATTCCGGGTTGGGCGTTTGTTCTGTATAGAGCATCACCGCACTTTTGGCAACGATATTTTCCATTGTTCTTATTTAGAATGATTCGACAAAGGTAACACTCAATCGGTACCTGTGGTTTTATTTTTTTCGTTGAATTTTATGCAACCCTGATTTATTTTGCCTGTTTGAAGAATGAGGGTCATTGTACTTTGAATACCTGGACGGGAAGGTTATTTCGGGCTGAAATAACGAGAAGTTTGTCATTGCCCGTTTTTATTACAGCCAGCCCTCTACCCTCTCCTTTGCTGGCGAATCCGCTTTTTTGAAAACCGATTTCTTCAAAACCACCATTGGCTTTCTTTTTCAGAAAATGCCCCCAACTGGCATCGTAGCGTCCGGGAGCAGGATGAACATGGTAAAAATTGCCGGTAGCCAGCACTTCATCGGTTCCGTCTCCATCCGTATCCAGGGCGGCAAAGGCGAAAATCGGAGCGACCTGTGCCACCGCAGGCAATGCCTCTAAGCTGAAAGTGCCGTCTCCGTTGCTTGTTGCATAGGCTGAGGCAAAAGTTTGGACATCCAGACGTTGGGCTTTCGCTACTTCTCCAGCTTCAAACAACTCTTTGAAAGTACTTTTTGCAAAGTTGGTGTATAAGGTAAATTTTTTTCGAAGGATGGGCATAGATCCACTCAATTCATCCAGGGTAGCATAACTATGTAGTTGATTTTGTTTATAATACACAAGAATTGGGTCAGAAAAATAGTTGCCATCGAAATCGTGCACATACAACGATACCGGTTCTTCTTTAGAGGCTCTCAAATCTGAATTAAGCCCCATGTTTCCGAGCAATAATTCATCGTCGCCATCGCCATTAAAATCATGTGCCAGCACGGTATTCCACCAGCCGCCAGAATCCGGCGTTTCAACTTTTTTCCATCTTTCTGTGATGCTGAAGGCCGTTACGGGCATCCATTCTCCCACCACGACCAGCCAGGGTTTTCCGGAAATATTGACCAAAGCAGCATCTGTTACCATCCCCGCTTTTGACAACGAGGGTGCGATAGCCGCTGTTCGGTCAGAAAATGTTCCTTTTCCATCATTTTGCAGCAAAACCGAAGCTGGAGAAAGGCCGAAACTCCCTGTAACAGCGCGCGAGCCAACAAAAAGATCAAGTGCGCCATCGCCATTAAAATCTAATGGAACAACACAACTTCCGTTTAGATACAACAGGGGCAAGGCATTTTCGGAAAGCGAAAAATTGCCTTTGCCATCGTTCAGGTAAAGTCGGTCGAGCAGCTCATCAGATTCGCCAACGGCTTCTCCCCCGCCGCTCACCACATACAAATCAAGGTCTCCGTCGCTGTCTGCGTCAAAAAACGCAGCGTCTGTATCCTCTTTCAGCCGGTCATTTTCCAGTGCCTGCTGCGGAAGAGATTTGAAATTTCCGGCCTGACCGGATTGAATAAAAATGGCGCCAGCTTGCCCTTTGGGGCCACAAACAAAAACATCCACTAAGCCATCCCCGTTTACATCACCCTCGGCCAACCGGGGACCTTGAGTGGATAGAGCATGAGGAATCAGCGGCTCCCGGTCAAAATCCGTAAAATCATTTTCAATGTGTTGAAAATTCAATCCCGACTCTGCTGTAACCTCTTCAAAAACAGGCCTTTCAGTGTTTTTTTCCAATCGTTTACCTTCCTCTTTTTTATAGGCAAGTTCCAGTGTTTGATTGGTTTGCACAGCGTACAGGCGTTGCACATGGCCATCGGGCCAACGAATGGTCAATTCATCAACCAGGGTGGCAGCTCCAAGTCCAAACGTCAGAACCGGCTCAACAGAAGACTGGAATCCCCGGGTAGTTTGCATTTCCTGTGTTTGCCGGATGCCTCCGGAGGATATGACCACCCGGGCGCCAATCCCGAATGGGTTTCCGTCCACGCCTTTAAGCCTGATGCGGAGATAATTGTTTTTCAGCAACTCCTGCGAACGATTTTCAAAAACAGCAGCAGGGGCATTGAGGTTATTGGTGACCAAATCAAGGTCGCCGTCACCATCGAGATCGGCATAAGCTGCTCCATTGGTGCTGCCAATCAGGTCAAGTCCCCAGGAGGTTCCTACGGGTTCAAAGGTCAGGTCGCCTCTGTTTCTAAACGCACAATTGGGCACCAAGCCATTCGGCATTTTGGCTGCAATATCAAGGTCGGAGCCCGATTTCTGAACCTGAGTATTGCCCGTAAATTTGAGGTAGTCGAGGTCATTGGGCCTGCGTTGGATGCCGTTTCCAATAAAAATATCTTTCCAGCCGTCGCCGTCTAAGTCACAAAAAAGGGCCGACCAGCTCCAATCCGTTGCATCCACTCCCGCCAGCTGGCCTATTTCTGCAAATTGGGCTTCGCGGCCCTGAAGTTGGCCCAGGTTCATTTGCAGCATGTTGCGTGGATACTGAAAATAGTACCCAAAGCTGAGTTTATAGCGGTAAATATTGTAAGGATCGGCACCAACCGAACTTTTCAACACAAAAGCGTCTTCGGGTTTCATATCAAGGGTCAGTAGGTCGAGCCGTCCGTCATTGTTAAAATCTGCGGCATCACTGCCCATGGAAAACGTGCTGGTATGCCCCATTGAGGCGGATATGGCTTCCCGGAAAGTGCCATCGCAATTGTTGTAATAAAGGTAGTCGTTTTCGTGAAAATCGTTGGAAATGTAGAGATCCGGGCATCCGTCGTCGTTGAAGTCGGCTGCTGCTACTCCCAAACCATACCCAATGCGACTGCCGTAAATACCAGCCTGCTCGCTGACATCAGTGAATTTTCCACGGTCATTCCGGTAAAGGCGATCGCCGGAAAGCGGGTCGCGGCGCTTGCGGATACTCGCTTCCCCATAGTTTTCAGGCGCATGTACCGAATGGTTGAGCAGGTACAAATCGAGATCGCCATCCGCATCATAGTCAAAAAAAGCCGATTGAGTAGAAAAGCCTTTAAAATCAAGCCCGTAAATGGCGGCACTTTCTGTAAAAGTCAAGTCCTTGTTGTTGATGTACAGTTCATTCCTGCCTTTGATGCTTTTGTAATCACCCACCTGGCAAACGTAGATGTCCAGCCAACCGTCTCCGTTCACATCTGCCATGGCCACACCTGTTTTCCACAAGCCATTGCCTGCTACGCCTGCTTTTGTGGTGATGTCTTCAAACTGTAAATTGCCTTTATTCAGGTAGAGTTTATTGGGTTGCTGGTTGGCGGTAAAATACAAATCGGGGAGGCCATCGTTGTTCAGGTCACCCACAGCTACCCCGCCACCGTTGTAATAATAGAGGTATTGAATAATGTTAAAAGATTCATTTTCATCGAGTTGATTGACAAAATCAACATTTGTAGCCTCAGCATCCAATTGCCGAAACAACTTAGGATCTGTTGGCGCTTCCGGTTTTGAACAAGCAGAAAACAACAAACAAATAAACAAACAGCTAAACAAATTACGGGACATCATGCTTCTCTTCTGATAGATAAACTTGCAGGCTGGAAAGATAGGGATTATTCCCAACATCGAATCAGTAGCCTGGCTTTGTTCAAAATGCCGCTTTTACACCCAACAACCAAGTTTTAACCGGCCAGTGGGTATTTCTGCTGTCAATCCCCGGAATGGTCAGGTCTGGCCCCTGGTTAAAGTTACTTTGCCCTCTGAGCCGAACCTCGGGATCCGGGCCTTTATAATCAGTAATGGTGAAAAGGTTTTGCCCGGCTATATACACATACAAGTCCGAAACATACCGGCTGTTTTCAAAATCGAACCGGTAGCCAAGTTGCAAATTATCTAAGCGTATGAAAGAAGCATCCTGCACATTAAGCCCTGAAAAGGGAGCAAACTCCTGAAAAATACCAGAAGCCGGCGGCTCCAGTGCTTCACTAAGCAGGTTGTGGCGGAATGCTCCGGCCTGAAGACCCAGAATAAATTGTGATTCGTTTATCAAATGGTGCCCCCGAACTGCCCTGAACCGCACGCCCAAATCAAATTGTTTCCAGTTAATGGTGCTCCCGATCCCCCAAAAAGAGCTTGGCAATGCGTTGCCAAGCACAATTTCGTTGCCAAAAACAGGAAACCCATTTTGGGCATTAATGAAATCAAAGCCAAATATTTCACCCACCGGGCTTCCTTCAGCAAGACGGATGGAGAGATTCCCTCCCGAATTGCCAATAAATCCAATGCGAATGGGTTCGAAACTGAACTGGCTCGGAGGCGTCAGGTTGGTGTATTCGGTTGTGTTGGTGCCCATATTCAGATCAAGCTGCCAGTTAAAATCCTCCTGATCAACAAGTTTTATATTGAGCGATAGTTCTGTTCCACTATTGGCAATGGAAACGTAGTTCTCTGTAATTACCGTAAATCCGGAAATGGAAGCGAACTTGATGTGGCTAAAAAGCAGGTCTTCGGAATTGCTTTGATAACGGTCAAAAGTTCCGCGTATGCGGCCCCGGGCAAAGCTAAAATCCAGCCCAAAATTAAAATCTTTACGGCTTTCCCATTTTAAATCAGGGTTAGCGTCTGTAATGGCAACAAAATAAGGGACAAACTGCCCGTTAAAAAAGAAGTTGCCGCCCTGTGCGAAAATGGTACGCGAAAGGATGTTGTCAGCAGGCAAATTGCCACTCAGCCCGTAGGACGATCTGATTTTTATTTGATCGATATCAACTGAGTTCAGCAGTTTTGCAAAATCGAACCCTCCACTGATCCCATAAAAAAGCCCCCATTTTTGATTTTCGCCAAACCTGGAACAGCCCTCGTAGCGCGCATTTCCAGACAGAAAAAACAAGTCATTAAAATTGTAGTGCAGTTGCCCCCGAAATGTTGACAAACGGATATTTAAGCCAGTATTGGAAACATTGACGGCTTCTGTGCCGTCGTTCAAACTCAAATCCTTATAGGAAAAATCATTGGTCGTATAGCCGGTTAACTGAAACCGTTCCTTATTCCTGGTAAGCACCTGATAAGCATGCCCGGCTTCAATAGTCAGCATGTGTTTTCCAGCTTTGACATCGTAGCCAATTGTGGCTTCTCCCATGGCATTGTCTTCCTCATCGCGTTTATAGTCTGCAAAACCGCCAGATGCCACGCCGCGAAACAGGCTCTCGCGCGGCGCATAAAATCCTTCCGTCCGTGCATCTGTTTGCCAGGCCAGCCGGCCACTTGCGCGAAGGCCCTTCCACAAATTCCAGTTCGCAGACAGGTTGATGGTATAGGTTTGCAGATCACCACCATGCTCAGTTTGCTCCAATATGGCAACCGGATTAAAATAATCAAATAATTGCTCCTGGAAATAACTTCCAAACTGCCCCAAAATGGGATCAGTACTTCTGATTGGTGCCGAAGGATTGAACTGCGCTGCCTGAAAAAACAGTTCTGGCCGGGCCTGCCTGAAATTGCGGTAGGTCGCAGCTGTATTCAATTGAATGTTCAAGCGATCTTTCAATAATTTTTGGCCAAAGTTCAGCGATCCGCTGAATTGTGAAAAGCCGGCAGAAGGGACAATATCTCCAACGCCACGAAGGTTGACCGAAGCCCGGATTGAAGATCCTGATTTTGACCAGGCCCCCCAGAGGTTGCTGAAATGAACCATCCCATTTCTGGAAATGGCGTCTTGCCAGTCAGTGGAACTCCCCCAATCGTTAATCAACCCGCTATTGGGGACATCCGACCTGTTGCGCAACGAAAGAAAACGCTCTGTATCCAATACATCGTGGTTTTTAGCCACTTGCTGTACCCCCGTATAGGTATGCAGGCCAGCCTTAATTTTCCCTTCTGTTTCGCCAGCTGATTTTGTGGTAATGAGGATCACTCCATTGGCAGCACGGGTACCATAAACAGCTGCCGAGGCGGCATCGCGAAGAACACTGATGGCAGCAATATCCTGAGGATCTACGGTTTGCATGGAAACACCCGGAAAGCCATCCACGACCAACAGGGGGTCGCCATTGCCGAGGATGGTATGCAGGCCCCGCTGGTGGAGATCAAAAGCACCGGAGGGGTCTCCTCCCGGACGGGAAAGTAGCAGTCCGGGCACCCTGCCCTGTAACAACTGCATGGGATGGTACACATTGCCATAATTGAAATCTGGCTCCTCCAACG
>JABWAJ010000157.1 GCA_013361075.1 Saprospiraceae bacterium
AAAGCCGGGTCCTGCCCCAGTTGTCCGGAAGCAAAAATAACGGTGGAAAGCCCTGCTAGTCCGCTCACATTGGCGACAAAAGTACCCACGAGATCGGGGCTGCCATCAGCTCGGATTTCCAGGAAATACAGATCCGGATCAATATTGAGGTAACCAGTGTAGTCGCCGTAAGCTAAATTGTCAATTAAATTACCGATTCCACGGGCATCCACATCTACATTCGGCGCTCCCGGCGAACCGTGAAAAGCTGCTACGTCAACCTGATCATCTGACGAAGAGAAGATGCGGGCATTGCTGTTGACGGCCAATTCGAACGGATAAGTTGGGTTGCCAGGAATGCCATTGGCAATAACTGTGTAGGTTTTTCCGTCTTCCAAAACTAACGTGCCGGCATTAATCAGGATGTCGGCCGGAGTTTGGCTATCGGCTGCTGCCACGCCAAAGGTCAGCGGGAAACGCGCCGGATAAAAGGTGTAAGCCTCTGCGTTGCGGAACGAAAGGTCGTCTACGATTTTAACCACATTGTTTACCCAGATATCTACCGTTTCAGCAATCGGAGCAGGCGAATTGTGAATGATTTGCACCGGCGCGATAGGCAACAGCGTAGCTACAGTTCCATCTGGCAATACCGCCAACAGATCGAACCCCGGGTCACCACCCAACTGGCCGGAAGCAAAAACCACAGCCGCACTGCCGTTGAGATCGCTCAGGTCGGCAAGAAAATAACCTACTGAATTGTCACTGCCATCAGGGCGTACATCCAGAATGTATTCGCCGACAGGCAAAGAGGCATATGGCGTAAAATTGCCATAAGTAAGGCTGTCTACGAGCTGGAATTCCGGAAAATCAAAAACATCTACTGCGGGTGCTCCGGGCGAACCATGAAATACGGCAATGTCTACCAGATCAGGGTCGGTACCCGTTTCCTGGCCAGCATCCGTTACAGCCAGCGTGAACGGAAAGTCCGGGTCGCCTACGATGCCGTTTGCAAAAACTACGTAAGATTTGTTGGCTTCAAATACGATGTTTTCAAAAGTCACAAGGGCGTCTGCAACCGATGTGCTGTTTGCTAAAGCCACTGCAAGGTCAATTTCAGCACCTGCGGGCAAATCTACAAATGGTGTAGCTGTGCGGAATTCAAAGTCGTCAATAAACAAATTGCCGTTTGCATAGATGTCTACCGTTGGAGAAGGCGAGTTGTGTACGATTTGTGCACGGGCGTAAAACACCTGCGGCAGTTCAACAACGGTGCCGTCTGCCAGTGCAGCAAACAACCCGAAAGCCGGGCTTCCGCCCAAAATTCCGGAAGCAAAAACGGTAATGGCCTGACCACTTAATGCGCTGAGGTCAGCTGTAAAAGTAGCGACTACTGTTGAGGAACCTGCTGCTTTTACATCAAGATCATAAACACTTGCGGGCACGCCAAGGTATCCGGAAAAGTTTCCGTAAGCGAGGTCGTTAACAATGTTGCCACTGCCACGAACAGCGACGTCCACATTTGGGGCACCCGGCGAGCCGTGGAGTACATTGACCTGAACGAGGCCACTTCCGGAGGCTTCCAGCCCAGCGTCGGTTACTTGCAGGGTAAATGGGAAATCGTTGTCGCCGACGATACCGGCTGCTGAAATCACATACGTTTTGGTTTCGTCGAGAACGATGTTGTCAAAGGTAGCGATGGCGTCGTTTACAGAGGTGCTGGTTCCGGGTGCTACGGCGAGGTCAATTTCAACGCCTGCGGGCAGGTCCACAAACGGAGTTGCCGTACGGAAAACAAAATCGTTGAGCAGGAGTGCGCCGTTGGCATAAACGTCAACGGTGGGTGAAGGTGAATTGTGGATGACTTGTACTCTGGCTGTTTGCCCTATGAGAGAGAATGTAAGGGAGAGCGCAGCCAGCAGTGCATAAAATTTGCGCATACTGGTTTGTTTTTGGTAAAAAAATATTTAATTCTACCAAACAACCAGAGATTGAGGCTGGTGTTCACGATTGTTGTTCTGTTCCGGCTGTTTTGGAAAGCAGCCGTCACATTTCAGATTTTTTTATGTTAAAGCGTGAACAAAATCTGAATTCGATTGATGTAATCTTCTTGTTTCTATCAAAAATTCTTCCCGCTCGCGCGACGGCTCCAGCCTCGCGTGTTCTATTTGCCGGGTTCTGCCCGGCATCACGTAAACAACGTCTGGTACAACTCTTCCACTTTCCCAAGCATCACAATTTCAATCTGATACCGTTTTGGATCGATGCCTTTGGTATTGTATTTGGAAATAAAAATCCGGCGAAAGCCTAAGCGATCTGCTTCCTGAATGCGTTGCTCGATGCGTTGTACTGCGCGGATTTCGCCGGAAAGGCCCACCTCGCCGGCGAAGCATACATCGGTAGGCACCGCTACATCTTCAAAGGAGGACATCAGCGCGCTCACAATGGCCAGGTCTATGGCCGGATCGTCTACGCGAATGCCGCCAGCAATGTTCAGGAATACATCGTGTTGCCCCAGCGGAAAGCCGCCCCGTTTTTCCAATACCGCCAGCAACATGCTCAGCCGGCGAAGGTCAAAACCCGTAGCCGTACGCTGCGGGGTACCGTAAACAGCCTTGCTCACCAGGGCCTGCGCTTCGATCAGCATCGGGCGCATGCCTTCCATGGTTGCAGCAATGGCACTGCCGCTGAGGTCTTCATCCTTTTGGGAGAGCAGGATTTCAGAAGGGTTCGACACTTCGCGCAGCCCCGAAGCCTGCATTTCGTAGATGCCCATTTCATCTGTAGAGCCAAAGCGGTTTTTGATGGTACGCAGGATGCGATAGGTGTAATTGCGGTCGCCTTCAAACTGCAACACCGTATCCACAATGTGTTCCAGCAGCTTCGGACCGGCGATGGCGCCGTCTTTTGTGATGTGACCAATGAGGAATACAGGGATATTGGTCTCTTTAGCAAAGCGCTGCAATTCGCCCGCACACTCCCTTACTTGTGAAATGCTGCCAGGTGTGGAGTCAATGTGCGGCGATGACAAGGTTTGAATGGAGTCTACAATCAGCAAATCAGGGCCGAGTTGCTGGGCGTGCTGAAGGATGCGGTTGGTATTGGTCTCCGTCAGGATGTAGCATTCAGCCATTTGCGCGCTGACGCGTTCTGCCCGCATTTTGATCTGCTCTTCACTTTCTTCACCCGACACATACAGTACGCGGATGGGCGCCGTAAGGGCCAGTTGCAGCAGCAGTGTGGATTTGCCGATACCCGGTTGCCCGCCGATGAGCACGAGCGACCCCGGCACTACGCCACCACCGAGTACGCGGTTCAGTTCTTCATCCTGTGTGAGGAGGCGCTGCGTTTGCCCCGCCTGGATGTCCTGAAGCAGCACGGGTTTGGCTTCAGGCCGCTTAGAGGTAGTGTCTTGCCAGGAACGGCTGCGTTCTTCCTGTTTTGTCTGCTTCGAGATGATTTCCTCCTGAAGGGTATTCCATTCTCCGCAAGCCGGGCATTTTCCTACCCATTTTGGAGAAGTAGCACCGCAGCTCGTGCAGGCAAATATTTTTTTGACTTTTTCCATGATCATTTTTTGTTGCACCCCCACACCCAATCGGAAAGTTCGTATTGTTTTGCCCGGTAGGAATAATGCCACCACTCCGTTTTGATGTGGTGCAAACCATGTTTGGCAAGCGTTTCGCGGAGCAGTTTCCGGTTGGTCAGCACTTGTTTGGACAATTTGGTGTAGCTGTGGTAGCCTTCCGGCCCGAAATAATCGAATTCGGTACCCATGTCCAATTCTTTTCCTTTTTTGTCCACAATGGTCAGATCCACAGCAGAGCCCCGGTTGTGCATCGAGCCTTTATCGGGGTTGGCCACATAGCGGTCGTCGGGCAGTATTTTCCAAAGCTTGCGCTGAATGGGTCTCGGGCGGTAACAATCGAACAATTTCAAGCCGCCATAGCCTTTTTTCTTCAACTCTTTGTGTGCTGCTATGACCGCTTTGGCCACATCCGGCCTGAGAAAACACCGTGGGCAGTCGTACAGTTTTTCTTTGACAAAATTATCCTTGGTGGCGTATTTCAAATCCAGGACAATGGTTTCGTCCAAAGTGTTGACTTCCGTCCATTGCTCTTTGGACGTCGTGTTAAAGGAAAAGGCAATTAAGAAGATAAGGAATTGATTCATTGTTGTTACTGGTGTATTGGTTACTGGTGTATTGGTTATTGGTGTATTGGTTATTGGTTATTGGTTACTGGTGTATTGGTTATTGGTTGAGGAGTGTTCAATGTATAAATTTTTGGTTTTCAATTGATTTGGACATTAAAACGGTGGATTTTGAATAGCCTCTGGTTCTGTTTCTCATCTTCAAATTACCATTTAAGTATTAAGACTTTTTTTCATCTTTTGGAGGTTTTGCTTTTCGCAAATAGTTGATATACCACCCATTCAATAACCTCCCACAAGTGTCAATTTGGGTATTTAAATGCTGAAGGACGGCTTCCGGGATGTAGTTTTCATCAAATGCTGTGATTAAATGCTCAAGGGTTTCCATTAATGAGCCCCGGGCAATCCGGCAATATTGAATGTTTTCTTTATGGTAAAATCGGCCATAGCCTTCTGATATGGCACTTGTTATTTATTCCACGAGAAGAGCGAATGATTTGATCCGTTAATTTATATTTTTCTTCCGGTGGAAAATGCGTTTTGGTCAATTTTGAAATCTCTTTTCGGAGTATTCGACATTCTTTGTATACTTCTAAATCCATGAAAGTTTTTACCATTGAAAATTATTTTATCTGTAAAAAATTAATAATCAAATTATTATTCCCCACCTAGTAACCAATAACCAGTAACCAATAACCAATAACCAATAACCAATAACCAATAACCAACCAGCCAATCACGCAGCACACTCCTCTACCAGCCAGTACCGGTTGATCACGTTTTCTGTGCTGTTGATTTTTTCTTTCAATGCCGATAATTTTTCTTCCAGCGCTTTTCGGGAAAACGTATTGGCGTGGTGTTTCAGCAAAACTAACTTTTTTGCAAAACGGAGGAAATTGGTATAGCCCCGTTTTTGGTCAACGGTCATTTTTTGGTTGCGGATCACGTAAATGCGGAAGGTTTCGATCAGCGACAACAGGGCTTCTGTATCCCGCAGGGCATAATAGGTGCGCAACAGCAAGAACGTGGTATTCAGGTGGTACATCACATCCGAAAACTGCACCAGCAGCAGTGCCGAAAGCGCCTCGTTGTACATTTTTTTGTTGTAATAAAGGTGCGCCAGGTTGTAATTGTAGGCATTGTCGCGGCGACTGCCCAACAATTTGTCCTTGTATTCCTGGATGAATTTTTCCGTCCATTCAAACTCTTTCAGGCTACAACCCAAAGCGGTGATGTTTTTATAATTCCATTCCGACAACAACCCGTTGCTCAGCAGCAGCCCGGTTTTTAGCCCGCTTTTGTACAAATCGAACAGTTCCCGCTGGTAATTGCTTTCTCCGGCATTGATCCTGCGGATGCAATAATTGATGGCAAAGGTGTACAAATCGCCCCGCTCAACTAAGTTTAAGTGCTGCGTATGCAGGTCAAGGATGTTTTTGAGCTGGGCATAGTGTTCCTGATTGTTTTCTTCCCGCAAACTCATCAGGATGGTATAATACAACAAAATGGCATGGTCTTCCCGGCTGTTGTCCCTGTTGTTGCGCACATGATCCAGAATCTCTTCTATGAACCGGAATTCATAATGGGTATTGATCATCAACATGTTGGCTGTAAGGTGGCAACAGTTGCGCAACTTTTCCACAATGTAATACTGGTCTAAGTTGTTGAGCATTTTCTGGAAAAGCCCGGATTTGGATCGGTCGTGGTTGGCACTGTAATAACCCAGCAGGAAGTTCAGGCGGTAGCTGGCATGGAAGTAATTTGCGTCGTGGAGCGGGTGTTCTTCCAGCGTTTTGCCCAATTGTTTGCTGCGGTTGGTCAGCACGTCGAAGCGGTTGTTGGCGTAAGCGTATTCTAAAGTGAATAATTGCTCCTGGAAATCAAGGCTTTCTGCATATTGTTGAGACAAAAACCGGTGGTACAACTTCTTCAGGTAAGACATGACGTTGTGCAGTTTTTGCTCGTCGAATGCCTCTTTGGGGAATAATTTTTTGTAAACGACTTCTTTTTCCAGCCCCTTGCCGCTTTTTTTATCCAGTTGATCCAAAACCAACTCCAGCAGCTCGGTTGTCTTTTTATGCTGATTAAAGTAAGGCGATAACACAAACTCCCGGAAGCGTTCCCGCTCTTTCGGCGTCAGTTCCTGAATATATTTTACCAAACGGCTCTGGTCCATATTATAATAAATTTCATATCATTAAAAAGTTTGGAGTTATACTATTAACGATAAACAACTGATTTTTAGTTTTTTGAAATAAAAACAGAATCAGCTTTTGATGCAGTAAGTTATAAAAATGTACTTACATAGACAAGTATTTCGCGGCACTTTTGTATTGTCGGAAGGAAATAAGTATTCCAGACTGACAAAACGACTCGCTACTAGCAAATTATAGTTCCTTTTATTCTGTTTAGACGACGACTTTCTACTAACAGATTTTTTGATCCCATTTTTGTTGACCTGGCATAAGCGCCGGATCGTTTTTTAGCCGACAAATCCAATTTCAACAAGATGCGTTGGCCAATTTTTTCCTGTTATCAGGATTTATAATCTCATGAGTGTTGGTTAGGAAAGGGCACTGCAATCATTGCGATCGTAGTTCCCTTTTTTCTTTTTTACCAACATGGTTTCCCACCAGAGCGTTTTACGGCGCTGCTTCCTTTTTGTTTCACTGTTTTCGAAGGATGACGATTTCGCACTGCATTTCTTCATTCGCAGGCACCTCCAACACCGAAAGCATCCCCCTGCCAACTGAAAAACTGCCAACTGCCAACTAAAAACCTGCCAACTGCCAACTAAAAAAAACTACCCCATCCGCTCCGGCTTCGCTTTTTCCAGAACCCACGCAATGCCCATCACCAGCAGGCAACCGAAAATATTGTACCACAAATAGGATACATTGCCGATTGCTTTTACCATCCATATGGCCATAGTACACGAAGCAGCAAAGAATTCGGACGAGTTTGAGGCCCAATCAGCAAGTATGCCGTTGATTTTGGCCACATTGCCGGAAAGATAAAACATCAGCAACACCACTGCCTCAGCGATCAGAGCTGCATAAAAAACAGCGCGCCCTCCAATTTTTTTCATAAAAAAGGCCACGAAAAAGATGCCGAGGATGGCTCCATAGAATAGAGAGCCGATGATGTTGACGGCCTGGATGAGGTTTTCAAACAAGCTGGCAGTGTAGGCAAAAAACAAAGCCAGTGCCCCCCAAAGCACGGTAAACCAGCGGGAAGCGTTTAGATAATGGCGGTCGTCCCTGTTTTTTACAGCCGTTCGCCGGTAGATGTCCACCACCGTGGTCGTTGCCAGTGCACTTAGTTCCGACGAAGTAGAAGACCATGCTGCCGAAAAAATAATGGCGAGCAACAGCCCGATCATGCCCAGTGGCATATAGCCCATGATGAAGGACAAAAACACATAGTCCGTGTCTTCCACGAGCGCCTTGTCGTCAATTTTCAGGATGAGCTGGTCCACTTCGCCCTGAATGCCGGCAGCAGATTTTTGCAGGCGTTGTACCTGTGCCCTGGCAGTATCCCGGAGGGTTTCGTCGTTGTTCCGCGTGGCCGCCAGCATGGTACGGACTGCCGTTTGCTTGAGTTCAAAAACACTGTCATACCGGGCGTTCAGTTGCCGGTAATCGTCGCTGTACTGAGATGCTTCCAATTGTAGTACATTGGCTTTGTTGAAATGCACCGGTGGCTTGTTGAACTGGTAAAAGACAAAAACGAGGATGCCCGCAAACAGGATCATGAACTGCATCGGCACTTTAAAAATGCCGTTGAACAGCAATCCCATGCGGCTTTCGGCCAGTGATTTGCCGGAAAGGTAGCGCTGCACCTGCGATTGGTCGGCCCCGAAATAAGACAAAAACAGGAAAGTGCCCGCAATGAGCCCCGACCAGATGTTGTAGCGGTTGTTCCAGCTAAAATCGGTATCGACCACCTTTAGTTTGCCTAATTGACCGGCAATGTCCATGGCACCGTTGAACCCAATGTCGGAAGGAATCCGGAAAACAATGATGATGACGGCCACTACCATGCCAACCAGAATGATGGTCATTTGGTGTAACTGTGTCACACTCACGGCTTTGGTGCCTCCCGATACGGTATAGAAAATGACGAAAATCCCCATCACCAGGATGGTAATGTCCAACGACCACCCCATAAGCTCAGACAACACAATACTGGGCGCGTAGATGGTCAGGCCGGCTGCCAGTCCCCGCTGAATCAGAAACAAAATAGCAGTGAGGCTGCGGGCGCGCAGGTCGAAGCGGCGCTCTAAGTATTCGTAAGCCGTATAAACATTGAGCTTGTAGTAGAGTGGCAACGCGAATGCACACAACACCACCATGGCAATGGGCAGGCCGAAATAGAATTGCAGAAAGCGCATCCCGTCGTTGTAGGCCTGGCCGGGCGTGGACAAAAACGTAATGGCGCTGGCCTGGGTAGCCATTACCGACAAACCGATGGTCCACCAGGGCAGGTCGCGGTCGCCTTGCAGGTAACTTTGAGACGTATTGATGTTTCGGGTTTTCCAAACGCCATAAGCAACAATACTGAACAGGGTAAGCAGCAGAATCGTCCAGTCGAGTGGGTGCATGAGCAATTTCAGGTTTTAGATACAGGGAAAGCGGTTTGGGCTGAATTGGGGATCCGGAATAAGATCTTATCCATTGGCTGGCAACTTCAACCAATTCATTCAGGAATGCACTTTCGTGAACAGGTACAAAGCGGCAATAATGGCCACGTGCAGCAGGAGCACGAAAGCATAAAGCCGGTTCCAGGAGCCTGCTATGGGCGGCTGGTCGTCTTCAACAGGTGTGTTTTGTACAGACATTTCGAGTGCTTTTGCGGCTAAAAGTAGGATTTGGGACCGGGATGACCTAAATTTTAACAGTTATTAACGGAAAGTGGCCGCGAACTCAAGCATTTGACTTCTCCCCAAAAATTAATCTGTTAAACCCGCCCGAAAATTTCGGTGTGCATTTTGTTTGACCTGCCTTACCTCCGCAAACACACCACCTCCTCTCGGATTTGACCCGCAGCAAAACAATTTTCCTGGCTGCGTCGAAAGGAAACACAACAAACACGAACAAGTGGGCACTGCCGCGCATAGCAGCAGTAGATTGTTTTTATGAATATAAGGAGAAACCCGGGCTGGGTTAGTGAGGGTGTCATTTCAAATGACGCCCTTGCTCTACCGCGTCACCTTGGGAAGCTTTTTTAGGGAGTAAAATATAGCTCCAAAAATTCTTTACTCATTCAAAACCGGGTTTCACACACTCAAAACGGGGTTTCGCCATTTTTTTTAAAATTTATTTGCTTATTGATATATCATTTTTAAATAAACAACTGTTTGGAGTACGTAGTATAGAATCCGGCGCTCTCCTATGGCGCTACGACGTCACTGAAATCGCCCGTTGGCGGCAATTCCCCAGCGATCCGGAGCGACCCGGCGAAGTGCGCAAGTTCATCGGCGTATGGCAGGATGAATTGTTGGTGGCTCTGACCAACCATACCATCATAGCGCTGGATATTCATACCGGAGCGCTAAAGCGGAAATGGCGGGACGTGCCGGAAGAGAAATGCCAAAACATTCCATTTAAAGGGTATCAGATTGTTGCCATTCCTTATCCCGAGGGCGCGGTATTGGACAGCGAAGGCGGAAAATTAGTGTGTGCATCGGGCATATTTTACTGGGAGATAGACCTGTATACCGGAGCGCTGTTGTTTGAGGAGTTCTCAGCAGAATTTGGCACACCTTTAGACAAGGTTCAATATTCTTTTGCAGCAGGGAGGATACCGGTGCTTTCCGGCGATCACCTGTTTTTGA
>JABWAJ010000158.1 GCA_013361075.1 Saprospiraceae bacterium
GATTTCATCGTGTTGTGTTTAAATGTTGATAAAAGTCATCAAGCGACCCGCTTAAGCTTTCCACGATGCAAAAATGGGCGGGCCGGTGCAGTAATTCTATAACACTTTCTGAGGGGTTTTCCATGGGAAAAGAAAGAGGCTAAAGCAAAGCCCATTCGGGCATAAAACAGGAGTCATGCGAATCAGGGGCAAAAACGACAAAATGGACACTCGCAGAATTGCTCGCTATGCTTATCGTTTTGTTGACCAGGTAAGCCTTTGGCAACCGGTGCGTCAGGTCATACAGCAATTGGCGGTACTGTCTTCCCTGCGTGACCGACTGGTGGCCGCCAGAAAACAATTAGCTACACCTTTAAAGGAGTTGTCTGGCTTCGTTGATAAAAAGACCGCCGCCCTCATGGCAACTAACTGCAAGTCGTCCTTGGATGCTTTGAACAAGGATATCCAAGCTGTGGAGCAAAAGATCAGGTACTGGCTTGGGTCAGTCAGACCCCCTGGATGATTCGCCGGAACAACTCGAGGCCAGGGAAATGTTGGTGGAACGGATCAGGGGCCTGGCCGTAAAAATGGCCCAAGCTCCTTTTTACGCCTCCGATGCAGCGCTGCGTTTGCTGGACTGCGCCTTGAATGTGCAGGTGGGGCAGGAGATGCTTGGTGTTTTGGAAAAAATCCGCAGGATATTTCCCGAAAAATGGTATAAATCCCGACATACAATAAACGAGGTATATAACTTTACAGCGGCGGCCTGACAGGCACCTAAGTAATACTAATGAATGGCAACCTAATATGTATTCTGCCTTTGTAAAACTGGTTTGTTCGATGACAGGTACACAGGGCCAGCAGCTGCGACTAGAAACATGCCGGATGCTGGAGGACTGGGCACGTAAACAGGATTATGGTTTTCGCAACCTCTATCCCGGGAACCACGAACCCTATCGCAACCGCCTGTCCGAGTCTGTGGGACCATATCCCGATACTTTTGACTATCCGCTTACGTACCTGCTGGTAGAAGGAAGTGGCGCGTACGACCAGTTGATTGATGAAATAGAAGATCTATTGCCGGCTCATTCCAGTAGTTCGCCAAGTGCGCAGTTTCGCATTGAGGTGATGCGCTGGATTGATGAAGAACAGGAATGGCCTCTGGCACCGGAATCGCAGGAAATGACGCTATTCAGAATGCCTTGGGAACCAACACACATGAGCAGAACGGAAATGGCGGTACAGCTAACCTACTGGCCCGAAAAGTCCATAACCGTATCCTGTTGTGAAAGCCGTCACATATCCCGGAATAGAGAAACGGCGCGACACATGTTGCGCAGTGTACTTTATGGCGGAATTCAACCTTCATCACCATAGCATGCTAGCGGGTAGAATTGGCGCTCATACAGGTCTCATGGGACGATTTACTCCTGATCGTACAATACCGTATTGGATGAAACCTAATCGTACATTATCAATTAATCTAACGGGTACAGGATTTTACAACATTATCCTGCCGATATGGCAGCACCTTGTACATCGAGTTTAACGACCTGAGCAGAATAACGACTCAAAAGCAAGCGATTTGATTATTCGATGCCTTACAACTTCTGGCGACTGGAGGCCGGCGCTTCGCTCTGGCAGATGCTTGAGTTTTCTGCTAAATTGGAAAATGAAAGCAATTTTGATGAAATTGTGGCGCAGATATTGGATTATTACAAACTATGAAAAAAAAATCCGATTCAACATCAACCCTAATCTGCCCCTGCTGCCGAAAGGAAATCACGCCTGCCGACGCAAAGCGGGTGCTTGCCCGCTCGTTCCTGACCTGGGGGGATGTCCGGCAAAAAGTAGCACCGGAGCTATTGCAATCGGCTCGCTATCAATGGGCCTGTGATGCTTGTCTGCATAGCGGGAAGGCCATTATGGCGGAACCGGACAAACAACAATATGTAGATCATCCTCCATTTTTAGCTTATTTCGACCTGCAGAAAAAATGCAAAACTTGTGGACAGGATTATATCTTCAGCGCAAAAGAGCAACACTATTGGTATGAAACGCTAAAGTTCTGGGTGCAATCGAAGCCTGTTGCCTGCGCGGATTGCCGCAGAAAAAAGCGGCAAGAAAAGAAAATGAACTAAACAAAAACCTGATGACAACTAAAAACCTGATCCTATTTTTTCTTTTGTGGACCAGTGCCACAATCAGTTTGTATGCTCAACCCCGGCACACCGGCGTCGGGATTGCTGCCTATTCGGGGGAGATTCCTGCCGAAGTTCCGGAAGCCTGGCCTTCTGACCCGTTCTTCTTACTTGGTTTAGCGCATTTTGAATGCGTACATGCAGCACTCCAACCCGACCAAAGCGTTGTGGTTTGGGGCACTGCCTACAAAGAACGCGTCAATAGAAATTTGGACCACGAAAACCAGGGCGCAACGAGTTTTATTGAGCGCAACGAACTGTTTAGCATCCGCTTTACGCCTAATGGCCTTTTAGACACCACTTACGGCCTACGGGGCTGGGTGAACTACGCACTGCCGCCGAGCCTCAACGAGCGCATGTCGAACATCAAAATTGCCCCATACCCGGATGGCAGGTGTCTGGTGGTTGCTGACATGAACCAGCAGAAAGACATCCTTGCCATGCGCTTTCAACCCGATGGCCGCCCGGATTCTACTTTCCGGGAAATTGGCTACGTGTGGTTTACCGCCGACCTTTCTACAAGAGACCGGTTGCTGGATCTGGCCTTACTCCCCAATGGCAAGGCGCGCATGCTCCTGAGCAGCGATTATTCAACATTTGTGTCCGATTGCAGGATTGTGCAATTGGACACAAAAGGCCATCGCGACACCCTTTTTGATGTGGATGGGGTTTTAACCATCTTAGACCGGGCAGGGACCTTCGAAGGCCAATTCCTGCCCGACGGTCGCGCATTGGTGGTGGATTACAATATGGACTGGCTGAAGCTATACCGGTATCTGCCGGATGGCTCGCCCGATTATGCTTTCGGTCATTTGGGAACGGTCAACACCCGTATTGAATCCATTTATGATGATTTTATTTCGACCTGGCCCGATGGCAGCTTCCTGATTTATGGCCAGGAATCGCGCTTTTGCGAAACCGGCAAGCCAGAAAAAGTATTCAATCTCCTGCGCTACAATACCTACGGGCGCTTAGATACTACTTTTGAATGGTCAGGGCACAACAACGGTTGGCCGAAAACCGATTACCTCAGGAACCTTACAATCCTGAGCGACACGACATTTTCTGCATGGCGTGTCGGAGCCAATGACGGCGAGCTGTTGCAGTACACCGCTTCAGGGCAATCACAGCATATCCTAACCCGGCGGTCAGACAAGTACAGGAACCATTGGAAGGTAATCCCAATAGCGCTGGATCAACAACTACTCATTGGAACCGACCAGGAAAAAATTATTGCCCTTCGGCTGCTGCCGGCTGGTAAACCGGATCCGGCTTATGGCCTCGACAGCCTGGATTTGCGGAAAGCAGGCTATTTTTTTAAAAAAGAAAAAAAAGCCTCAAGCTTAGGTTTTGATTTGCACGTAGCACCAGAATCTATACCCCCCAGCCCGTTTTCGGATTTGGTTCTTTTGGATTCTTCTGCATTTGTACTTGAACCCCTTCCCTTCTATTTCGACAAGTTTAAGGGTGCTGCCACGCCGCATGCTGTCGCCTCGATAAAACAAGCAGTGCAGGAGGGCCTTGCCGGCAAAAACATCCACCTGAAACTGACCAACCAAGTCCTTTCGGCCCGAATGCCGGAACTTGCAAACATTCCTGCCGACTTCCTGAAAGGATTGAGCTTAGTCAATTGCCGATTGGATAAGATTCCTGCTGAATTGCGCCGCTTTGCCGGGTTGGAAGTATTGGAAATCCGGTATGATCCGGATTCCACAGCGTTATTGCCGGCTGCCAAACGCCTGAATGCCCTGCTCGCCCTGTTCCCAAATTTAGAAATCCTGATCCTCGCGCTACCCGGGGTCAGTGAAGCGCCAAAAGGGTTGAAAAATTTTAAAAACCTGATGTTGCTGGACCTCGATCTGCCCGGGCTTAAGGTTTTTCCTGAAGCCATCACGCACCTGAAGCCTTTAACGGAATTGCACCTGCGCAATGTGGTGCAACCGGTTGCGATTCCCGCCTCAATTGGCGACCTGACAAACCTTGAAGTGCTGAGCGTTAGCGGAACGGGCTTCACCGCTTTTCCCGACAGCCTTGCCCGGTGCGTACAACTCCGGGAAATCAATGTCCTGACCACAGGAACTTTTGCTGCTTTTCCCAACGACTTACTGGCTTTGCCCAATCTGGAACAATTTGGACTGGAAATTTGCCAGCCGTCGCCCGAACTTAAAGCCCAGGGATGGGAACTTCGGGAGATCAGTAAAAGGAAAGGGAAGTGGTCTTATTTTCGGATGTAGAACTAACCAGCATACCATGAAAATCAAATTGATCCTCAAAACCTTTTTGCTGCCCTCGCTCCTCGTTTTTGGATGCTTTGGCAAGATGGCCGTTGCGCAGACCTACCACGATGCCCGCATCGAAACAGGCCAACACTTTTATGAACTTGGGCTGATTGCCCCGGCTTTCAACTATTTCGAAAGTGCTTTTCATTGCCCTGAATGCGACAAAACGGAAGCGCTTAAGCGATTGGCGTCGTTGGGGTGGCGTTATCTGGAAGATGAGGAATACGGTAAGCCCGACGGTTTTATGCTGCAAAAACTACAGGCGCAATTGGAAGAACGCTACCTCGAATTCACTCCATTTGATAAAAGTACAGGATACCTGACGGCTAAAAAAACGGATGGGAAGGCCTGCTTAGTGGATGTATCGGGACAGGAATACCGCTTTGCCAGCCGAATGGAGGATCTAACGCCCGAAGTGGAGGCATTGGATCTGCGACAGACGCCAATGGGACTGCTGCCTCCTGTGTTGTTCAAACAAACCCAGCTAAAAATACTTTGGGTTTCCGGACTGCAAGAAGTACCTGAACAATTAGGCGCTTTATCTAACCTGGAGGAACTTCAGCTAAGCGGCAATTTTAAAAGCCTCCCCGCGTCTATTGGGCAGTTGAAAAAACTAAAAAAACTGACTGTTGATGCTTACAAGTTTCAAGTCCTTCCCCCGGAAATCGGCGAACTGGAGGCTTTGCAACAACTGTCGGTTGCTTCTCATGAACTGGAATTACCAGCTTCCATCGGTCGTTTAGGCGCTTTGCGTTACCTGTCGATCCTTGATTTTGGCGCCGGCGTTTTGCCTGCTGAATTGGGCGGGTTAAAACAATTGGCCTTTTTGATTGTGTCGGGATACCGCATGGGGCGATTGCCAGCCCAGTTAGGTGCGTTGAATCAACTCGAATTTTTATACTTAAATGGGGCTTTTGAATCTTTACCACCCGAAATCGGGCAATTGAGCCGGTTGCGAAACTTGGGCATATCAGGCAAGTGGTTGGCGGCCCTGCCGGAGCAAATCGGGCAGCTGACCAATTTACAGCACCTCCGGGTTGCGGGCACGCAGCTGACCAATTTCCCGGAATCTATCGGCAACCTGCGCCAACTCCGGTATCTGGAAGCACACCACAACAAATTACAGCAGCTACCTGAATCTTTAGGCCGATTATCGGAATTGGTATTCATAGATGTCAATTCCAATCCAATAAACCGGTTGCCCGAAGGCTTGGGAAAATTAGGCAATCTTTCTACCCTTTCTGTATTCAGCAACGAATTGGAGTCTGTGCCCGAATCCTTGAGTGACCTGAAACGATTGACTTTTTTGTACTTATCCTATAATCGCCTGAAAAAATTACCCCAAAAGCTGGGCCAGTTGCCGGACTTAAAATACCTGGCGTTTAACAACAACCAAATTCGCCTGCTGCCTGCGGACTTAAAAGGTTGGAGCAAACTAACCTGGCTTAGAGGGGAAAATAATTTGATTGAATCTTTACCCGCCAGCATTGAACATTGTAAGATGTTGAAAAACATGATCTTGGATGACAATCAACTGGCAAGGCTTCCTGATCAGATTGGACAATTAACCAACCTGGAATTTTTAAGCTTATCCAATAACCAATTGACTAACTTACCGGAAAGCATAGGTAAACTGGAAAAATTGGAATATTTATTGCTCAATTACAATCAACTAAAAAGTTTACCCCAATCTCTTTGCGATTTAAATTCCACCAGGCGTAATGTTTCCTTTACTGCCAATCCAGACCTGGTTGATATTCCGGCATGCCTTAGGTCTTATCCCTTGAATAAAATTAAGCAATTGGATTGGAAGGGGGCGCTGTACGACCGCATCAGGGAGCGTCCGGGCCTGGAAACGTTGGGCGCACTCAGGGATTCACTCTCTGCGGTTTTACTGGATTTTGAAAAAAAATACAAAAATGGAGTGCCCATTGCCTTGCCGCCTGCACAAAACTGGGGCTCTGAAAAAGAAATCATTGAGGCTTTGCGCGAATCGGTGTTTCTATGCGATCAAGCCCAGGTTGAGCGGTATTTGGAAACACAGGATCCGGCAGAAAAAACTGCTTATTTTGACCGCTTTATGGGGCTGAATGATGCGTACGGATTGCATTCGATTGCCCTGCGGCTTGGTGAAAGGGTCACGCAGGCATCCCCGCCTTACCCGCGCGGAGAAAAAGTAGATTATCTGCAAAAAGCCGCTTTGCTGTATGAAAAATCTATGTCCCTTGATTCCACAATTACTGAACTTCCGATCATTGGCTTGTTGTACAACAGCCTTGGATTCAACCAGTTGTTTCTGTCTGACGGCGCGGGTGCGGAGGCCAGCATCCGGCGTGGGTTAACATTCGAGCCTGATAACCATTACCTGATTGCTAATCTGCCCCCTGCTTTGCTGCTGCAGGGTAAATTAGAGGCCGCAGAAGCGCAGTACCGCCAATGGAAAGGCCAGCGATTTGGAATTTATCCGAACAACAACCAGGATTTCCGGAAAGTCTTTCTGGACGATTTAAAAGACCTGGAAGCGGCGGGCATTGTTTTACGGAATGTGGATTATGGTACGGTGAGGGGGTGGCTGGAGTGAGGAAGTCCAGCATAGACATGACGCGCCGAGTAACCTAAATCTTTTAGAATCTCGCAGAAACGGGGGATAAGATTTTCGTCAAGTAAAAAATTCATGCCGCGGCAGGACTTAGTTTTAAGGGAAGATAGCGATCCTTAAAATGCGTCGCAGCGAAGGAAATTGCTTCATACACATCTTCCTTGCTTAGTTTGGGATATGCAGCAACAATTTGCTCTACACTCATTCCCCCAGCTAAATAGGATAGAATGGAAGCAACAGTGATTCTGGTAGCTTCAATTCTGGGTTGTCCATCGCAGAAATCCGGATCGGCCACAATGCGCTTGAAGCCGTTGAAGTGTACATTTGACATCTGAATCTGATATTTATTCAAAGTTAAGCCTATTTTGTTGAACTGTCAAATGCATGTGCAGTAATTTGCGCAAGGCTGACAGGCGCAATCACAACAAGGGGTTTTGTGTAGCTCGTGAGCGTTTGGACTTCCTCACTATAGTTTTGTGTATCTTTTTTTAGGTTTTAAGTTAGGATTAGAGGCAAGGTAACGATGCTTGCATTCCAAATCTTCAGAATGATACCCTAAATCAGATTGATCAAAACAATGAACGATGGTTTCTTTAATAGGCTGGTTTTTAAAACACTTGTCCTTTTGACAGGCATAACCCCATTCAAAAGCATCTGCCAGGAAGCCGATAACTTAGTGCCCAATCCATCTTTTTCAGAATACAAAGAAGCGATGGAGTTTATTCCCCAATTTTCAGATGAACATTTTACAAAAAATGTAGCACATTGGTATTCAGCAGTAGACCCTACCATTCCACCACATTTTGTCACCCCTTATTTAAAACCTGACCTTGGCCAAAAACCTTTGTTTGCGGATGGGGACAGCATTTTTGTTGGATTGATATTGGGTTTAGGCGGTGGAGTTGGTGGAGCCAGCATTGGAGTAGAACTGAAACAGGCGCTCTCATCTCAAAAGAAATATTTGGTAAAAATGCGCGTCGCAATACCTCCAATTAGTAGAAAAAGTCGCTATCCTAAAGTGCTGCCTGACAACTTCGGCGTTTTATTTTCTCAGGACAAAATTGTCGCAACGACACAAGAAAGAGGTGTCATTGCGCTCAAGCCGCAAATTGACTTCAGCGGCACGCCTTTACAGCCGTTTAGGTGGATTGAAATAGAACAGGTTTTTCAACCGGAAGAAGAAGGTTTGAAGTTTTTGACTTTGGGCATTTTTTGCCCCAATCCAGTTTCTATGTCGTTTAACAACTTCTATCGTTATTTTATTGACCGTGTTAGCGTTGTGGAAACAGAATTAGACATTACGCCATTAATGCCTGTTGCGGTAATCCCGGAATTCAAACCAACCCCTGTTTATTTTAGCACCGGTAAAACCGAAATAGCCCGACATAAAACGGCTTTGGATAGTTTGGTTAATTACCTGCAATTAGAAAACCCGGAAATACATATCCAATTAACCGGTTATGCCGATGCCACCGGAGCAGAAAATTCCAATCTTGATCTTTCCCGAAAAAGGGCCGTGGCTGTTTATGAATACCTTGTAAAAAACGGAATTGATTCAACTCGCATTAAAGTTAAGTGGGGAGGCGAAATAAATGCTCAACCGGCGGATCAGATGGCCAAAAATCGCCGGGTGGATATTGCCCTGCTTGAGCCGCCAGCTTCTTTGCCTGCCAACGAACCGCCTCCATCAATTCCCGCCGACTGGCAGTCGGTTTACCGCTTCTCTGCTGAATTGGAAAAGTTAAAGAATGCTCCTTTTAATGAGATCGCATTTACCTGTATTGGCGAATACGAACACGCCGTAGCAAAATCCGGGAACTCCGAACCCGAGCCGGTAGCTCCTGAAGATCAGGAGGCTTTAAAAAATGGAATCCAGGCCGATGCGGTGAGTTATCTTGTTAAAAGGGCCGAACAGGAAAAAATAATCTTGATTAATGAAGCCCACAACCGCCCCAAACACCGGGCTTTTGTCGCTTTATTATTGGACAGTTTATACCAGAGAGGGTATCGTTATCTGGGGCTTGAAATGCTATTCCCCGCTGATACGCTCATTAATTCACGAGGTTACCCCATATTATCCAGTGGCTTATATTCCCAGGAACCCGTCGCCGGAGAATTGATCAGGATGGCTTTAGAAACCGGCTATGAGGTCTTTGGCTATGATGCCAACGCACAGGAAATTGAAGCCGCACGGGAAACGTGGGCTGCGAAGGATGAATCATTTGCGCAATTAGCTGATTTTGCGCAAGAAATGAATGCAAGGGACAGGGTGCAGGCGAATAAAATTGCTGAAAAAATGAAACGCAATAAAAATGGCAAATATTTGATTCTTGCGGGTTTTGGCCATATTCGGGAAAATATCATTGGGGATTGGCACCCCATGGCTTACCAGTTAAAAAAATACCATCAAATTGACCCGTTTACGGTTGATCAGATTACGGGAGATATGGATATGGCCAATTCTCCCTTCACACCGTTTAAGCACAACAACAAGTCCTTGATCATCTTACAAGCAGGTAATCAACAGCCATTCTCATTTAAAACGTACGACCTTTTTTCAGATGCCTTCGTTGCTTGTTTTGATTTGCAGGTCGTTCACCCTAAAACCCAAGCGGGGAAACACGGACGGCCAACCTGGTTGGAATGGCATTCTAAAAGAGAAGCGATTTCTACTTCCAAATTCATTCCATCAAACACACCGCTCCCTTGTTTGGTCTTAGCTTATAAAGATGCAGAAGACATTCGGCAGGCAGTGCCCGCAGACGTCGTGGAATTAAGGAAGGACTATTCACCCCTTTTGATGTTGAGGCCGGGGAAATACAACGTGCTGATTAAATGTGTAACTGGGCAAATTTTTACGAAAAAAATCATTACTGAATGATTTTATACTTCGTTATTTT
>JABWAJ010000159.1 GCA_013361075.1 Saprospiraceae bacterium
TTACCCGCGCAACTTTTAAACGCGAGTTGGTCAACATCCTCGACTGGTGGATAGCGCATGCGCCCGATCACGAACAAGGCGGGTTCATCGGACGTATGGATGGGCAGGGTAAAATTCACCCTGAAGCGGAAAAGGGAATTATTCTGAATACGCGTATTTTGTGGACGTTTTCGGCGGCAGCCCGACTAATGCCGCATCCGGAATACCGGCGCATGGCTGACCGGGCTTTCGATTACCTGCTCCGGCATTTTTGGGATAAAGAAGAAGGCGGTTTTTTATGGACACTGGACCACAGAGGCCTGCCGCAGGAAACCAAAAAGCAGGTGTATGCACAGGCTTTTGCCATTTATTCCCTTTCGGAGTACTACCTGCTCAGCGGAGAAGAGGCTGCCCTAAACAAAGCCTCGGAAACCTTTGCTTTACTGGAACGTTTTAGCCGGGATCGTGAAAAAGCAGGCTACCTTGAAGCTTATAGCCGTGACTGGTTTCTGCTCGATGACCTCCGCCTGAGCGAAAAAGACGCCAATGAAGCCAAAACGATGAATACCCACCTCCATTTGCTGGAGGCTTACACCAATCTGTTGCGGGCAAATGTTGCCGACAAACAGGTGCAACAGGCACTGACAGACTTGATTACCCTTTTTTTAGATAAATTTATCGCCCCGGAAACCTCCAGCATGCACCTCTTTTTTGATGTGGACTGGCAATTGAAATCGCACGAAATGTCTTTTGGCCACGACATTGAATGCAGTTGGCTGCTCACTGAAGCGGCAGAAGTTCTCGGGAATGAAATTTTGCTGGAAAAATCAAAACACACAGCCGTGCAAATGGCTAATGCTGTATTAACACACGGTCTGGATCTGGATGGTGGTATATTAAACGAAGCTGGCCCCAATGGCCTCACGGATACCGACAAGCATTGGTGGCCGCAGGCAGAAGGTGTGGTTGGTTTTTTAAATGCGTGGCAAATCAGCGGTGAAACCCGGTACTACGATGCCGCCGTTTCTGTATGGCAATTTATTGAACGGATGATGAAGGATCCTGTGCTGGGAGAATGGTACTGGCGGGTGAATCGCCGGGGTGCCCCCATCACCTCAGAAGACAAAGTGAGCCAGTGGAAATGCCCGTATCACAACGGCCGGGCGTGCATGGAAGCCATGCGGCGATTAACTTGATGAGACGATTGTGCTGCATATTATTCCTCTTTCCAGGTTTTGTTCATGGCCTTTTTGCTCAACCCGCGAACTATCGCTTCGAGCAAATCAAGGCTGAACTGGGGTTGGATCAGGGTACCATCACAGCCATTCTGCAAGACAGAAAAGGTTTCATGTGGTTTGGCACCTGGTTGGGGCTGGCTCAATATGACGGTTATGAGGTGCGCTTTTTCAAACAATCAGCCGGTACCGGATTGGGCAGTAACAAGGTTACCGCTTTGCTCGAAGACCGGAAAGGGCGGCTGTGGGTGGGTACCAGTAACGCGGGGCTTTATCTTTTTGACCGGGAAAAAGAACGATTCATTGCTTATCAACGGGAATCCGACAACGCCAACAGCCTTAGCAACAATAACGTCTGGGCTTTGTGCGAAGACGACGAAGGGTTTCTCTGGATTGGCACAGACAAAGGACTGAACCGGTTGAATCCCGAATCGGGGCGTTTCTCCCATTTCTACCGGCAACCGGGCGACGATGCCAGTCTTTCCAACGATTTTATTTACAGCTTGTGCACAGGCCCTGACGGCTCCATCTGGGTGGGAACCATTGATGGGCTGAACCGGATTGTCAGACAACCCAACCGCCAGGGTTGGCAGGTCATGCGTTACGAAATCGCACCTTCATCAACAGAAAATACTGAATTCCATCGTTTTATATACCGAATCCGAAATGCCTTGCACGAACCCAATGCCTTATGGATTGGCACTAAAGGAGGATTAAAAAAAGCCACTTATGCGCCTGCACAAGCAGGCCGTTGGCAGTCCATCGTCCACTTTGAGCACGTCCCTGGCGATCCTTCGAGCCTGAGTAACAACTATGTCACAGACATCTGGGAGCGAAAAGGAGACTCGAGCCTTTGGTTGGCAACTTTCCACGGACTAAACCGCCTGGCGTTTGGGGGCCATAAATTCCGGCGTTTCCACTCCGGCGACGATGAACGTTACAGCATCACCAACAATACTGTCAGATCCCTTTTCGAAGACCGGGGGGGTATCTTCTGGATTGGTACAGAAAAAGGCGTCAACCGGATCAACTTCAAATCAAAACCCTTCTATCACCTGTCGCCTGATCCGGTCAAGAATTCTAACCGCAACATCACGGCTTCTTTGGTGCGGGGGCGCGCTGAGGAAGGACTCTGGCTCGGTACTCGCGGTGGCGGCCTGATGTTTCTGCCGATGGAAAATGGCCAGTTTCAACAACAAAAAATCAGACAAATTCCGCTGCAAACCCACACTGCCTCTATGGCCGCGGCGATGGTCTCTTATCTGATACTTGATCGGAAAGGCAATATCTGGATGACTACCCACGGTGCCGGTGTGCTTCGCTTTTCTGAAACCAGGCCCCCGCCTGCCGGTCCGGTAACCCATTTTTCCAAAGGTCGCAACCAAAACTTGCCCGACGACTACGTGATGACGTTTTTTGAATCAGAAAAAGACGGGGTGTGGCTGGGCATGTGGGATGCCGGACTTTGCCGATATGACGAATCCCGGGGACAATTCCGGCAATTTACCCGATCAGACGACGCAAGCGCTTTTAATTTCAGGGCGTTTCCCAACGTCAACATGCTGGAAACAAAAGAAGGGCAGCGTTCCATCCTGTGGGTAGCCACACGCGGAGGTGGCCTGCTCAAACTTTCCTTCAACCCTCAAAAGGAAACCCTCGATGTGCTGGCAAATTTTACCCACAAAGAATCGGATCCGGGCAGTATTTGTCACGACGTGGTCAACTACCTTTTTTTAGACAGCCGCAATAACCTCTGGGTGGGTACGGAAGGCGGTCTGGACATGTTGGCTCCCGGTGCGCAAGCTTTTCAGCACCATTCCGAAAAAAACAACGCCGTTAACGACATCGTCCGGGGCATTCTGGAAGACCGGCAAGGCAATATCTGGTACAGTTCGCAAACAGGAGGGATTTCCTGCCTGAACCAGAGTGGTGAAACCGTTACATTTACCAGCAACGGCGACCTGCAGGGCAATTATTTTTATGAACCGGCCAATTGTGTCCTCCCTGCCGCGGGTATGATGGTTTTTGGCGGAGTCAACGGCCTGACCTACTTCAACCCCTCGCGCATTCAAAAAAACAAAACAGTTCCGGCAGTTGCTATCACGGGGTTCCGGCTTTTCAACACTCCCGTCAAACCTGGGCAATACAGTGATTCCGGCCGGTTGATTTTAGACAAAAGCATTATCGAATCCCCGCAAATCACGCTTGAACATACCCAAAATGTACTCGCCTTTGAGTTTGCAGCCCTGCAATACGACTACCCCGAAAAAAATCGCTTCGCTTACAAACTGGCGGGATTCAATAAAGACTGGACTTACGTAGATGCCGGTCAGCGATTGGCCCAATACACCAACCTGCCGCACGGCGATTATACGTTCATTGTCAAAGCAACCAACAGCGACGGGGTCTGGAACGAAACCCCGGCTACGGTAAAACTATGCATTTTAGCACCCTGGTGGCAAACCTGGTGGGCTTATGCGGCCTATATTTTATTTGGCCTTGGCGTAATTTATGGCATCAGGCGGGTGGAACTCACGCGCTTTGATCTTCGGAAAAAATTAGCCATCGAGCGGGTGGAGCGCGAAAAATTGGAGGAGTTGAGCCAGATGAAGAGCCAGTTTTTCACCAACATCTCTCACGAACTACGAACGCCGCTCACGCTCATTATTTCACCTTTGGAACAACTCATCCGGGAAGCACGTACCAACCGAACCTTCTATCAGACTTTTTCTCTGATGCACCACAACGCCTCGCGCCTGCTGACCATGATCAACCAACTGCTCGACATCCGGAAAGGAGAAGAAGGCATGACGAAGTTGCATGTATCCGAAGACGATTTCGTTCAGTTTGTGGAAGAAATTGTGCTTTCTTTCAAAAGTTGGGCAAACCAGCGGGAAATAGACCTCGTTTTTTTGCCTGAAACGCCATCTTTTAAGGTATGGTTCGATCGCGAACAGATGGAAAAAGTGGCCTATAATCTGTTGTCAAATGCGTTTAAGTTTACCCCCGACAAAGGCCGGGTACGCGTTGAAGTGCTGACTACAGGAGCCGGGGCGTTACAACAATTTGCCTGCCTGCGCGTCAGCGATACCGGTCCGGGCATTCCGGAAGATCAGCAAACGCGCATTTTCGAGCGATTTTATCAGGTAGCCCACCAAAAACCGGTGCGCGGCGGTCAGGAAGGCATTGGTACAGGCATTGGATTGGCTCTTGTAAAACTCTTAGTCGAACGACACCACGGACAAGTTGAAGTAGTCAGCAAAATGGGCGAAGGCAGTACCTTTTCGATATTTTTACCTTTGGGCAATGCACACTTTTCTCCGGAGGACATCCAGAAATCACCCGCAATCAGCGAATCTTTAATCAGCCATTTTCTGCCGGTTCGGCAGGACATTCCCCACGAAGCCGCGCCCACAGCAACCGAACCCTCTGCAGAAACAATCACCCGAAAATATCCGCTGCTGATCGTGGAAGACAATGAAGACATCCGCGCTTTTTTGAGGCAAAGTCTGGAAAGTGAATACGAAATTGCAGAAGCTGCTGATGGGAAAACAGGCCTGGCGCTGGCATTGGAAAACCCGCCCGACCTCGTCATCAGCGACATAGCCATGCCCGAAATGGATGGCATTGAACTATGCAGAAATTTAAAAACCAATGTGTTGACCTCTCACATTCCAGTCATTCTACTGACGGCCAGAACGTCCCTGATTTTCAAAATAGACGGACTGGAAACCGGTGCCGACGATTACATTACCAAACCGTTCAACCTGCACCTGCTGCGTTTGCGGATGCGCAACCTTATTCATATCCGGGAAAAACTTCGGGAAAAATACAACCGGCAACTCGAATTCAAAATTCCGGAAACTGAGGCGGATACCTCCTTAGACGACACGTTTCTGGCTACCCTCATCCGCAGTATTGAAAACAACCTGGAAGATTCCGAATTTTCGGTAGATCAACTGGCCGCCGGAGTATTCCTGAGCCGGATGCAATTGTATCGCAAACTCAAGGCTTTAACGGACCAAACACCGCACGACCTCATTCGCACCTGCCGCCTTCGGAAAGCGGCGGCCTTGCTGGCAACCGGCAAATACACGGTAGCTGAAATTACATATAAAGTGGGTTATACCGACCTGAAGCACTTCCGCGAGCAGTTTCGCAAGCAATTTGGCGTAAGCCCCTCCGCTTATGAATAGGAAAATGCGGTTATCTGCGATTCCCACCACCGCCGCTGTTGCCACTACCTCCGCCGGGTTTGGGTTTAAACCGGCGTGGCGGGCGTTTCTTACCCCCGCTACTGCTGCTCCTGTCGGCCGATTTTGCCGATTGCAGGTGTGTGGCAAGGTCGGCCGGCATGGGCATCCGGCGCACTTTCATCCCAATGGTTTGCTCGATGCGGTCAAACTTGCGGCGGTCCTTACGGTTCACATAAGTCAGCGCCACTCCTGAAGCATCTGCCCGGGCCGTACGCCCAATCCGGTGAACGTAGTCTTCCCCATCAGAAGGCACATCGTAGTTGATGACTAAGTCAATGCCTTTCACGTCAATTCCCCTTGCCAGTACATCTGTAGCGACCACAATACGCAAAGCGCCACTTCGGAAATTACGCATGCGTTCTTCGCGAACCTCCTGCTCCAGGTCGGAGTGGATATCGGCAACGTTCATGCCCATACGGCCCAATTGCCCGGCCAGGTCTTTAACTTTGATTTTTGTACTTGCAAAAATGATGATGCGTTCCAGCCGCTTTTTCCCTGCCAGCAGGTGGGAGGTCAAAGCAGCTTTCATGTCGTCTTCTACTTCGTAAACTGCCTGGAGAATGTTTTCGGCCGGCTTTGAAACAGCTAAACTGATTTCTACCGGCTGGCGCATCAATTCCCGTGCAAAACGACGGATTTGCTGGGGCATGGTTGCTGAAAAAAGAAGGGTTTGGCGCTCACGCGGAAGTTGATTGACAATGCTCATGATATCAGGGGCAAAGCCCATATCCAGCATGCGATCTGCCTCGTCGAGTACTAAGTGGCGCAAGTGTTTGAGGTTGACATAGCCCATATTGAGGTGGGCAATGAGGCGTCCGGGAGAAGCGACAATAATGGCAGCTCCCTGTTTGAGCGCCCGGCGTTCCTGTTCCATTGACTGGCCGTCGCGGCCGCCATAAACAGGGATTGCACTCACCCCGGTGAAGTAAGAAAAGCCTTCCAATTGCTGATCAACCTGCACAACGAGTTCGCGCGTAGGTTCTAAAATCAGGGTATCAATATGATCGGTAGGTCGTTCTGTGAGGTTGTGCAATATAGGCAGTAAAAAAGCGGCAGTTTTCCCGGTGCCGGTTTGGGCACAGGCTAATACGTCTTTTCCACTAAGGATGGCCGGGATCGCTTGTTCCTGAATGGGGGTTGCTGTTTCGATTCCCATTGCGTCCAATCCTTCCAACAAAGCGGCATTTAAGCCAAAGTCTGAAAATTTCAATTGCTATGAATTAAGTACATAATACACAAATATCCGAAAAAAACGGTTCGATTTCTATTTTTAGCCTTGCCCCCGCTGCTTTATAGCTGGTTTTGTTCGGAAGCCGTTTCTTCTTCATTGCGCTTATTGCGATTGCGCCACCAAATGTAGCCGATAGATCCCACAAGGAGATAAGGTGTTAGCAGCATGTATAAAATACCGGTATTCAGTCCTTTGCCGCTAGTGCCACCATTTTTCAGGTTACTTTCTGCAGACATTCTGCACATGGGACACTGGGCCTGTACTTCAGCAGCCGGGAGGCTGAGCACCAGTACGAGGGCCAGCAATCCGGTCATTTTAAAAATATTTTTTTTCATAATCAGCAGATTTAAACTACAATTGATTGCGACAATGAATTTTTACGCAGAGCAACAGGACAAATCAGATTTATTTTTCTCATCCCATCAAGTCAGGGGAGGTGCAAAATCCCAGGTGTCTCTGTTGGGCAAATAATTTCCCCATTTAAGGATAATAAGGCATCAACATCAGGTAACAAACCGGACCGGTTGCCGCTACATACAGCCATAATGGGAACACCCACCTGGCCATTTTACGGTGTTGCTCAATCTGATTGGTATATGCCCTGATAAAAGTAAACAAGATAAAAGGCAAAGTCAAGCCTGCCAGTGAAATATGGCTAATAAGCAGCAACAAATAGACCGTTCGCAATCCGCCCAATGCTGCTTTTTCCGCTTCATCCACGAGTCCGTCGTGATTGGCGTCGCCAAAAAGGGTTTCCGGTGTCGTGAAATGGTAAGCCACATAGGAAAGCAGAAAGAGTACAGAAAGCCCCATGGCCACATAAATGGCCCGGCGGTGATTGTTGACCTTTTTTTGCTTAATTTGATAAAAGGCATAGACCAATACCCCTGCAGTCAGTGCATTAACCGTTGCATGAAAAGGAGGAAGAAACCCCAGATCCCATCCTTCGGGGAGCATAATTTTATTTGAGCCCCGCATCAGGGCAACCAGAGCCAGCACCACTGCCGTAACGCCCCAGGCTGCTATATTTAATTTTTTAGCGAGCATTAGATTTTCGTTCATATCGCGTTGATTTTACCTAAGTTTCAGGTGTTGAACAAAGACTGTGTCTCGTAATTTATTTTTCCGCTTCCCGTTGAAAGCGCAGTTCCTCTCTGCTTTTTGACATAGGCAACAAAAGGCTGATGTGCTGCACCATACGCTTTAGTTGCTGGTTGTCGCGCACATTGTAATGGTTTCTAATGACCGAGGACGTATCTGCAAAAGCAATGTATGGCGAAGAAGTGCCATCCAGTGCAGGCATCCTAAACCCCGTTACAGCCAGGTTTTTCATTGCTTCAGGTTCTGTGGTAAAGAAAAAACACTGGGTGGTATCTGTAAGCCCATATTTTTCCAAAAAAGCAGGAAGTAATGCAGTATCCTGACCAATTACCGAAAAAAAGAAGACGTCTTTGCGGTCGTCGAACTGGTCGTGCAATCTCGAAAATTCCCGGCCAAAATAATCGCTCAACTGCGGTTGCGACAGGTCATAAACACCTGCAATTACAAATGACCCTTTTAGATCGGTTTTGCTCAGTGTGCGTCCTGTGTAATTGCGCCATTGATGATCGGGCAGGGGTCCGAGGTCTTTTAGTTCGGCTTTGGCTGTTTTGCGGTAATCCAGCCCCTGACTCAACCAATACCAGGATACAGCTGGGAAAACAACTAAAATAACGGTCAACGCTGCAATCTGAATTTTATCTTTCAGCCTCAACGGCTTTTTTTCCTGATCGGTCATTGTGTTCAAATTTTCCTGTTTCAAACAAAAAAAGGTGGCTAAGGTTAGCGGAATTAATCAAAAAGGCGAGAAAATATGCTTTTCTCGCCTTTTTGATGATTTATTGAAGCGCATCGCCGGTAGTGGCAATTAACCCCTCCATTCCGGCAAGACGTACACATCATCCCCCAACGACATACCTCCCTGAGTTTTGCCTTCCACCTCTTCTGCATTTTTGTCTCTGATCTGGTTGCGGCGATCTTTCCACGAATCACCTTCCTGGAAAAAAGCGATGATTGCCCAAACCAGCAGCAAGGTAGGCAACAACACACTCATTGCCAAGCCCTTAACCTCATAGCGCATGTGCATAAAATCATACACGATGAAATAAGCTTTGTACAAAGACAAGACGATGATGAGCAAGCCCGACAAATAAAGCACAATCTTATACTGTTCTGCGCCTTTAATGATATGGCCTTTCGCCAGCAGTGATATGAAAACTTCAATCAGGGTAACGATTCCCAGCAGGATCAACCCGCGGTAAACCGCTTTTATAGATGCTTCGTATGATAAATGTCCCATAATGATTGCCAATTAATGCGTGATCAAATTTTTCGTCTACAGCAGGTAGAATACGAGGAAAACGAATACCCAGACCAAATCCACAAAGTGCCAGTAAAGGCCGATTTTTTCCACCATTTCATAGCCATTTTTCCGGGCGGCGTAAAGACCGCTGCCTGCATTGACCGCGATGATCAACAGGAAGACAACCCCTGAAAGTACGTGGAAACCGTGGAAACCCGTAATGAAGAAAAACAATGCACCAAACGCTGGTGGCCCAAGTTCCTGAACGCCCATAGTGCCGTCAGCATATTTTACTTTGCGCTGTATCCATTCTTCTTTGCCTGTTTCTTCGTTTTCATGCTTGTGAACGAGGTAGGACCCGCCTGCGATGAAGGCTTCAGGTTTTTCGCCCTCTTTGTACGCATGACCGTGCTCGTCTTCGAGGTATACTCCATCACGGGTATGCGTCCCGAAGGGGTTTGTGGTCACCGACATGTGTTCAGCACCCATCAGGTTGGTCCATTCCCAGGCCTGGCAGCTCAAGAAGCCCAAACCGCCGAAAACGGTCAAAAGCATCCAGAAAACCACGCCGTTTATATTTACGCGATGCCCCTCCTGTACAGCCCGAACCATAGTCACCGAGCTGATGATCAGCAAAAATGACATGATGGTCACAAAGATCAGCGGAGCATGGTGAATGCCGAACGGCGCCGTAGAAAAGACGAAATCAGGCACTGGCCATGTCGGACTGCTAAAGCGCAATGCGCCATAGGCAATCAGAAAGCCTGCAAAGGTAAAGGCGTCTGACAATAGGAAATACCACATCATCAGTTTGCCATAACTCACTCTGAATGGTTCTTTACCACCCGACCAGGCATCTCCCTGGTTTTCGTGAACATCATGCTCCAAAGCGGTAGCTGTTGTAGCCAT
>JABWAJ010000740.1 GCA_013361075.1 Saprospiraceae bacterium
TTGCCGGTGCCAATCGCCCAAACGGGTTCGTAAGCAATAACTACCTTTTCAAAATCGGCAGGCTCCAAATGAAACAGAGCCGTTTTGATTTGAGCAGCTACAAGATCGAGGTGCCCGCCTGCTTCGCGCACTTCGAGTTTTTCGCCGCAGCAATAGATGGGTTGCAGGCCTGCTTTCAGGGCAGCATCAATTTTTTTTGCGATCAACTCGTCCGTTTCTCCGAAATATTCCCGGCGTTCTGAATGACCGAGAATGACAAACTCTGCACCGACTGATCCGAGCATCGCTGCTGAAATTTCTCCGGTGTAAGCACCCGAAGTTTCGTAGTGGCAGTTTTGTGCCCCCAATTTCAGATTGCGCACATCTTTGATCTGGCCACTAACACCATTGAGGTGCAGGAAGGGGGGGCACAGGACCACAAGGGTATCGGAAGGCTGGAGCTGCCCGACAATTTCTTTCACCAATGTACGACCTTCCTCATAGGTCTTGTTCATTTTCCAGTTTCCTGCAACAATGCGGTTACGGCTCATTTTCATGAATTATTGTTTAAAGATTTCGTTTTTCTAAAAGAAGAGCGTTCGAGCAAAAAAGCAAGTACCACTGCACCAACCATCATGGCTAAGTTCCAGTACCACTCAATAGGTGCTTTGTCTACCTCCACAAAAATCACATTTTCAGGCAGTTTGTAACGGGCGGCAGAAAATTGATCCGAGCGGTCTTTTTCGTTTGGAATTTCACGGACAATGCCCTTGAGCGTGATTTCTTTGCGTTCAATACAATTGTTTTGCTGAACGCAATCCGGCGAAAAATCTTCTGTCCAGGCAATAATGGCCGGTTGAACAACCTGATTACTGTCCAGCGCCGTCAACTGAGCGCGGTCAAGCAAAGGGTATAACACAATGGGCTTTTTAGACGTCCGTCCGCCCGGAGCATGGATGTAATCGCCGCTTTGCCATACGCCCGTTACCTCAATAAAGTCAGAGTCGCCAATATTATCGCGCACGACCTGCTCCATCGTATACGTCCGGAGCTTATGCGTTCCAAAATTTTGGGAAATTAAACTATTGCAACCGTTGATAAACAGCACAATACACCCCAGAACTACAATAAATCGGAATAGCATGTCTTTGGTTATTGGTTACCGGCTGCTGTTTACTGGTTATTGGTACGGGCCAATAACCAGTAAACAGTTGCCAGTAACGGATTAATCAAGCTTTGGTTTCTGTTCATTAAAACCGGAAAAATCCTGATAAGCCTGTGCCAATGCCAACAATTTGGCTTCTTCAAACAACCTGCCGGTGAAGGTAATGCTGGTTGGTTTGTTGTTTTTCATCCCGTTGGGCACCACCACGCAGGGGTGTCCGGTCAGGTTCGTCGTCAAAAGGCTGTTGCTTGCCCAGGAAGGACTCAGGTAAACTTCTACCTCCTTAAACACCTTGTCCATGCCGGCAACCATTTGTGCGCGCACCCGGTTGGCCTGAATGTATTCCACTGCAGGGATCATGCGTGCCTGACGAAAGGCATTGGGCCAGGCATTTTTGGTTTGGCGCACCATCTGATCGTCTTTGTTGGTGCGGGTTAGATCGTCAAAAGCAGCTGCCGCTTCTGCGTCAATGATGAAGCTGATGTCAGGGTATTGAGGCAGGTCCATGGCGATTAATTCGTACCCCATTTTTGTCAAAGTCT
>JABWAJ010000741.1 GCA_013361075.1 Saprospiraceae bacterium
ACACTCTCGAGCGGGCCCTTGATCCTGAAACCGCGGCGGCGATAGCCGGGACGCTGCTAGGCCCGGTTAAATCGGTCGAAGCTTTGGACGAGCGGACCCTGGTCATCACCCTGACCGAGCCTTTTTTTCCCTTACTGATCAACCTGGCGGCTGGCGGCTACTTGATGCCGCTCTCTCAGGCGGCGGTGCAGGCTGGAGGCTTTCCGTAAACGAAGTACTTAAGGTTATGGACCATGTTCGCCGCAAAAACACCATCCTGACTGTTGCAAAAGCACAGCTCCTGCTGGACAGCGGCCTTGGAATAGACCGCATCATCAACACACCGGCCGGCAAAATGTACGACAAGAACGGTTCATGGGGCGACGGCGCAGGCAATACAGAACAGTGTGTGGCAACATTCCTGCCCGGAGGTTACGAGATCGTTGTTTTTGTGAATTCACCGATCGGTGTTGGAGGGGCTTCTCTCCGCAACATGGTTAAAGATATTTATCTGGCGAATTTGCAATAGGTCTTCAGGATTCAACGGAAAATCGCGCCATGCAACTCCTGCATTGCGCGATTTTTTTTTGCTTGCTGCTCCAGGGGGGATTTTTGCCCTCTTTTTTTGTAAAAGTGAGCCATTAAGGTCAATGCTGTAATTGTCAATCATTAATGAACGTGCTTTTTTATTGATGATTGACGAATGACGAATTTTGAGGTAAATGTACGGGGTAAAGAGGGCCAGGTGGGGGGAGGCACCCCATGAACATGTGGTTGGTACTATGGGGTAGCGGGACTAAATTTGTGCCGTGATACTAAGAAACATCGTTTTGATTTAAGATATTCTTTTCTTCTCACCTATCAACAAGAAGCGTGTTTTTGTGTCGGGGACTTCCTTAACGGGAAAGTCCCTTATTTTTAAAGCTTTCAGTTATTCAAACATAAAACTAAGCTCCTCAAAAGAGAACCGCTTCAGAGCGGTTTTCTTTTTTTTTACCCTTTCCGCATCTGCTTTGACAGAACACTTTGCCGCATGCTACGCCGGTAGCATAATTTTTCGGATATTCGCACGAATTTTTTAACTATCCGAATTAAAGATGAACAAGACAAAATTGATCATGCTGATTCTGAGCGCCTTTGCCTTGGGTGCGTTTTCCTATCAGCAGGTATTAAAAGTGATTACCGCAGCAGAAGTTCGCGGTGCAGCCAATATTGCAGGACTGGAACTGACACAACCTGAAATTGATTCGTTGTTGCCAGGTTTGGAAGATTATCGCAAGAGTTATGAAGCTATCCGCAAACTGGCCTTGCCCAATTCTACACCGATGGCTCTTGTATTTAATCCACTGCCAGCGGGGTATCAACAGCCGTTTGGATCTTTTTCGGGTGGCTACAGCTCTGCCGGAAACACGCAATTGCCAGGGAATATGGATGATTTGGCCTATTATTCTGTAGGGCAGTTGTCGAAGTTGATTATTGGAAAAAAGATCACCTCTGAGGAGTTGACGAAATATTTCATTGAACGCCTCAAAAAGTACGATCCCAAGCTGAAGTGTGTGGTCACACTAACGGAAAAGACAGCACTGGAGCAGGCACGGCAGGCAGATGAAGCCCTCAAAAACGGGGAATACAAAGGCATGCTGCACGGCATTCCCTACGGCTTAAAAGACATTGTAGCTACCAATGGCCACCCAACAACCTGGGGCT
>JABWAJ010000160.1 GCA_013361075.1 Saprospiraceae bacterium
GCTCTGCTGGAATTTAGCCGGATGGTCATTGCTCCTGGTTTATTTCTACTTTTTGAGCCCAAAAAGTAGACAAAAAGGCTTGTCGCCATAATGCGCCCTTGTTTTCAGGTTTGAAATAGGAAAAACTGACGGTTAGAGCCTTAATCTAAGTTAAGGTTGGCTCCTCGGCTCGCCGCTGATTTTTGCCTGGTTTTCATATCAAAGGCACAGGTGTATCTGGCAGATATTCATTATTCAACCTGCGCAAAGGTGCCTGAAAGGCAAAAATAGGCGCCCTAACCCGCAACCCAACCCACAGCGAGCCGATCCACCTACCGGGGCGCTGTATGGCGACTCCATACCACAAGGTTGTAGTTTCCAATGAAGTGCTGACAAACTCGTTTTCAAAACTTGGTGTGTCGAGTTTATTCACTGCTTTTATGCATTGCCGATGCTCGCCTGTAAAGAGGTCTTTTTTAACCAAAATTCGGGATGACTCATGTTTGCCTTTTCTGGCCGTTCTCCTGCTGCTTGAGGACAGTTTACGGAGACTTTTTTATGGATACAGAAAGGCAAATTTGTCCTTTTTGAGTCCGCTCAGCTACAAATAGAAGCTGGATGAGTGTTTTTTAGGAGCGACTAACTTAATGCCAATCTCCTCCCCTTATAACCAGGTAACGCCCCGCACAAAATGTTTTTTCATGAACCAATTGAGGCTGTTCTTGTTAGCAATCCAAAACGGAAAGCTATGAAAAAACAAATAGGCGCTCTATTGGCTCTGGGCTATTTGATTGCTGTGATTCCCGATGGCCTTCGGGCAGGCACAGAAGTCCCCTCCACAATCCGGTTTACCTCTGTTGTTCCCATTTCTGTCGTTCCAGTGGCCTCCGCTCATTCCAGCCGCACGGCTGTCCCCGGGGGAATTCCATTTTCAGGAGGCCTTCCTTTTTCTCCTGAGCAGGATCAGCCTGAAGAGACCATTGTTCCCGATTTTATGGTCGGCATCACCGGAAATTTGTCTTTTTGTACCGGTGGAAGCACCTTGTTAACGGCCACGCCGGGCTTCAGCAGTTACCTCTGGACAGGAGGCAGTACCGGCCAGACCCTGAACGTCACGGCTCCCGGCACCTACAGCGTCACGGCCACAGATGCCCTGGGGGTGACGAGCGAAGCTTCTGTGCTGGTTCAGGAAAACCCTTTTACGCAGCCCGCCATCACCGGCGGAACCATACTTTGCCCCGGCAGTACCCTTACCCTGACCGCTTCCGGCTCAAATTACCAGACTTATGCCTGGTCGAATGCCCAAACCACTCCAAGCATCACAGTGAGTACTTCCGGCCCATACAGCGTCACCGTTACTGCAGCCAATGGGTGCAGCGGTGTGGCATCTGGCTTTGTACTGGCCGGCAATCCTACAACAACTACGATTTTGGGAAATACGACCATTTGCAACGGAGGCAGCACCACCCTCATTGCAACAGGAAGTTTTGCCTCCTACGTGTGGTCGAACAATGCCACCGGCTCCATCATTTCCGTCAACCAGCCAGGCATTTACACCGTCACGGTAACTACCTCGCAGGGGTGTACGGGCACTGCAACCACAACGGTGACGGATGGAGCCTCCTCCATCGTGGTCAACATCAACCCGCCACCTCAACCCATTTGCGCAAACGGAGGGCCCATTCAACTGCAGGCCACCCCGCCCGGAGGTGTCTGGAGCGGCAATGTAAGTCCTGCCGGTGTAATCAACCCTTCGATATTGGGTGCGGGTACATGGCAGGCCGTCTATACGGTTACCACTCCGAATGGATGTACGGCCAGCAACCAGGTAACTTTCACGATACAACCCCTGACGCCGGTATCTATTTTTCCGGCCGGGCCATTTTGTGCAAATGCACCGGTTCAAACCCTCTCTGCTACGCCTGCAGGAGGCATTTGGGGAGGTGCCGCCAATGCGCTGGGACAAATCAACCCGTCTTTACTTGGCCCCGGAAGCTATCAGGTCACTTACCAGGCGTCGGAACCCGGTAGTTGCCCAAATCAAACATCACTTCTGGTACAGGTCAATCCGCCCCCAACGGCTTTCATCAGTGGCTCAGGAACCATCTGTGAGGGAAGCGGGCAAAGTGCGACCCTAACCCTCAATACTACCGGAAATGGCCCGATTCAGGTGACTTACACCGTTAACGGGGGGGCTCCGACCACCCTTACTTTGTTTGCCGGCTCTACAACGATCAATGCATCCCAGCCGGGTGTTTACCAAATCCTTTCCGTGGTAGATGCTGGTGGTTGCCAGGGCATTGGCAGCGGCCTTGCATCAGTTGTACTGGCACCAGCGATACAAATCACGGATCAGAATATTCAATGCGATCCGGTTCTGGGAACTTATATCGTGACGTTCGAACTATCGGGTGGCGATCCTGGCAGCTATTTGGTCAATTCCGGCACAGTATCAGCCGGTCCGCCTTATGTCTTCACAAGTTTTCCCATTCCGTCCGGTAGTCCTTATTCCTTCGTTGTCAGCGATGCTAATAATTGCACCCCCATTTTCGTTTCGGGGAGTTTTACCTGCCCCTGCAGCACGAATGCCGGAACCATGAACCTGAGTGCGCTTGTCCTTTGTGAAGGCGAACCAGCCAGCGCGCAGTTCAACAACAATGCCACACTGGGGGCCGATGATGCGGTGTTTTTTGTACTGCACACTGGTAGCGGAACTACCCTTGGAACCATTTTGGCGACCAACACGACGCCCAATTTCAATTTTGCCCCCCCGCTCGTTGCCGGACCAACGTATTACATCTCAGCAGTTGCCGGCAACAGCAATGGCATAGGTGGCGTCAATCTGAACGACCCTTGTCTTTCTGTATCGCAGGGAACTCCGGTCCGCTGGATACCCGGGCCTACCGGTAGCTTGCTTGGCCCTGCCGAAATATGTGCTGGCGAAACAGCAGTACTTGTATTTTCCCTTACCGGGAATGGGCCTTTTGATGTGACCTATTCAAATGGATTTCAGCAATTTGTACTTCAAAACATCGCTAATAATTTCACAGTCAACGTCAGCCCGGCGGTCACAACGGTGTATAACCTCGAATTGTTGTCAGATAACAGTACACCAGCCTGTTCTACTGCGCCAGGCAACGGTATTGTTCTGGTCGTTAACCCGGTAGATTCCAGCTTCGTCAACGCGACCACCTGCGATCCGGGCCAAACGGGTGTTTTTACCAATGTCCTAACCGCCCAAAACGGCTGCGACAGCGTTGTGGTGACCACGGTGGCCTTTTCGGCAGCCGATTCAACGTTCCTCAGCGGCACCACCTGTGATCCGTTGGCGTCGGGCGTTTTTGTGGAAACCCTGACCAACCAGATCGGGTGCGACAGCATTGTCACCACCACGATTGTTCTGCTTCCCGCCGACACAACAGCGGTGTTCACCACCACCTGCGATCCGGGCCAAACGGGCGTTTTTACCAATGTTCTGACCGCTCAAAACGGCTGCGACAGCGTTGTGGTGACCACCATAAACCTGGCTCCTTTGGGGGAATGCGGCGTCGAATTTCGCTTAACGGCCGATACGATTCCATGCGGGGCCAGTACCGGAACGTTAAGCATCCAAGTGTTGCAGGGCCAATTGCCATTGACCTATTCTTTCACAGGCAGCGGAGGCTTTTCGGGCAACGGAGTCGTGAATACCAGTCCCTTCTTTTTGCAGTCCTTACCCGAAGGGCAATATACCCTGACACTGGCTTTGCCGAACGGCTTGTCGGCAACAGAAACGGTTGCGCTTGTGCAAGCCACGCCGCCAATCATTGCTGCTGTTGAAACCAGTGCGATTTCCTGCAATGGTGCTACCGACGGGGCTGCAACGGTGCTTGTGACCGGCGGTTTCCCCATGTTTGCATACCAATGGTCGACTGGCGAAAATTCCCGGAGCATTGCGAACCTCGGCGCGGGGGCCTATGCTGTGACGGTTTCCGGGGCTTATGGTTGCTCGGCAACAGCTACGTTGGCCGTTGATGCACCGCCGCCCATAGAACTGGCGTTGATCGTCAATGCCCCCAATTGTTTCGAGTTGAATGACGGCAGCGTACGGGTTGAGGCAACGGGCGGCGCGGCACCTTATCGCTACGCCTTGAACGGGGATAATTTGCAGGTAGGCAATTATTTTGATGGCTTATCTTCAGGTATTTATGAAATTACGGTGCAGGATGCTGGTGGCTGCGAAACAGTGGAGGCTTTTTTTGTCAATGTTCCGGTTTCCGTAGAAGTTGACCTTGGAGAAGACCTGCTCCTTCAATTGGGGGATGGAACAGTGATCAATGCCATTGTCAACCTACCTGATTCGCTGTTGGAAACCATCATCTGGACGACTTCAGATACACTGGAGTGTCCGGAGTGTCTGACCCAGTCAGTAGCGCCTTTGATAACGACCAGCTATTCCATTTTTGTAGAAACGACCGACGGCTGCCCGGACGAAGACGACCTGACGATTTTTGTTGACTGGAGCAAACAAATCTATGTGCCCAGTGCGTTTAGTCCCAATAACGATGGCAACAACGACCTGTTTTTCCTGAATGCAAGGGCGGACGTAGTGGCCAATGTGCGCTCCTTTTCTATTTTCAGCAGATGGGGAGAAGCGGTCTTCAAGGTGACTGATTTTCTGCCCAATGATCCGGCTTTTGGATGGAATGGCACGCATAGAGGTGCACCGCTCAACAATGCTGTGTTTGTCTGGTTTGCGGAAATAGAGTTTGTAGACGGGGCCGTGGAAATATTTAAAGGGGATGTGTTATTGATGCGGTGATTTCACAAAAAACACTTGTGGACAGCCGCCTGCAAATACTGCAACAACAATTGTACAAACAGGATCTTCCCGATCAGCAATACCGTGTAGGTGAGTGCGTAGCCGTAGGTGGGCAGCTCTGTATTCGAATACAGGCAAAAAAACCTACGAATCGAGCTTGGCCGCTTGAGGACAGTTTACGGAGACTTTTTTATGGATACAGAAAGGAAAAGAAGCTGGATGAGTGTTTTTTAGGAGCGCCTAATTTAACCTGGCAAATGACAAAAATAGACCTAATCATACTAAATCTTGAAGAGATCAGAAGGCGAAGTGTAATACTTTGGAAAAATCTCCCTGAGGAATCTTATTTTTGGAAACCTGACAAAAATGCAATGAGTGCCATTGAGATGATACGCCATGTAGTAAGTGCTGACTATGGCTGGAATATCATTGTCAAAACAGGTGGAGACCTTTCTGGATATAAATTGCCATGGGATGGACAACCATATCGGATTGTTGAAGACGAAATAGATTTTGCCCAGCCTTATCGCCAGGAATTTTTAAACACTATCAGACAGTTTTCTGAAACAGACCTGACAACCAAACAAATAATCCATCCAGGAACTGGAACTATCAGAAAATTAGGGGATTATTTATTGCGAATTGGCTATCATGAATCTGTTCATGCAGGTATGTTTTTATCTTATTTAAGAACAATGAATATAGACCGCCCTTTTATTTGGGACTAAAAATAATTCAGCCACTAACAAAGCCCTACGCTCGTTAAGCTGGACTTTAGTCAATTACGAGGCTCTGGTCCCGCTAAGAGCTTGTTAGGGAATTCGTCAATCGGCTGTAGGCGGAAAATTTTATTTGACTACGTCGAATGCAAGCATTTTATACTTCGTTAGATTTTTTGACTACGTCGAATCTTCGATTTCGCCGTAGCTGCCTGCTACGTCTGCAAAATTGACTACGTCGAACTTCGTTTCGCCTTGTCTAAAACAAAATTTTCTCACCTTCGCTCGATCACGAAATCCCGAACAAGCTCTAAAAAGCGCGGCGATAGTTTTTTCATGGGAATGACGTTCCGTCGCGTCCCGCCTGGCGGTCTCCCGAATTGAACATTTTTTTTGCTATACTTGCTTTTATCGCGATGCTCGAGTATTTTGCAATCCTAATTGAGGGTGGAGTGAATGCCGGGGCGTGTGCGACGGCGACAGCTGCACGGCTATAAATAAGTGAGCACCAACTGATAAACAATCAATTCAATAATTTTTATAACCAGAAATAAAATAATTTCTTTTATGAAAAAATATTGGCTTGCTACCTTTTTTTTGAGCCTGGCCTGTATGGCAACAGCCCAAAAATCACACCCAAACGAAGCGCAAATCATGGGCTTCCGGATATTAGATGGGGAAAAAGATCATTTTTTAGGCATCGGCTATTATTACAATTTCAATCAGCGAAATGCGATTGGGGCGCGTATAAGTTACCATACCGAGAAAAAATCGGAATTTTATCAACGCCAAACCCGGTATTTTGAGATTAGTCACCGATGGCGTTTCCAAAAAATGGATAAGAAAATTAGCTGGTCTTTGTCAACCGGGCCGTGGATGCAGATTTTCACAAGCCAAACCACGGGTGTTTCCAGCGGCGACAACCGATGGAATACCATCGGAGTGATGAACACTGCAGGGCTACATTACCACATAACTCCACGTCTGAACGTGGGCGCCACAGGGCTTTTGATGCTCGAAGTATTTTCCTGGGAACGGGGAGGAGATCCTGCATTTTACCCTTTGGTTACCCCCGGAATTGGCTTGCAATTGGCTTATGCGTGGTAAGATTTGAAATGCGAACGTGGCCACGTCGCCCGTGCAACCGTTAGGGGGGACAATCCAAAAAATAATTCATATTGAATAAACAGGTAAGCCTGGCACAGTTTCTGGAACACTCCTGCGGCTCACTGACTGACTTCAGTAGCTTGCTGGCATGTAACTTTAGCCATAGTCTCCTGAATGTTTCAGGAATATCTGCTACCTTTAGGTCTGAACGGTTCGCATTCGGGGTACAGACTATGCTTCCCTGAAAACTTTTCTTAAGCAGAAAACCAATAACGAAGCAACCGCTTACTATAACAAAGAAGCCAAAAAATACATCGTATGAAAACATCTGCAAACAAGGAAAATTCCACTCCGTCCCCTCAACCGTTTTTCAACAAAAAGCAGGAAGTTAGCTTTTTATCCCCCACAAACGAGCCGGAGCAGCCTTTTTTCTCGCCAAATCCCGGGATTCAAAAAAAAACGGGCAGTCCTTTTTTTTCAGGCGGAGAAAATTTCGGCATCAATCCCGATTCCCCGCACTACTCACAACCGGCCATCCAGCCCAAGCTGACAATCAACGAACCCGACGACCCATACGAGCAGGAAGCGGATGCAATGGCAGATCGCGTGATGCGTATGGAAGCCAATTCAGGCAATCCAGGTGACAACAAAGAGCAATCTGTTCAAATCCTGCCTTCGGCTACCTCCCACCTGCAACGCCAGGAAATAAGTGAGGAAGATCAACCGATTCAAATGATGCCGCTTCCCATTCAAAGAGAATGTGCGGAATGCGAAGCCAAAGAAAAGGAAGCCTTGCAAACCAAACCGCTCATGCGTAAATCGGAAGGCGGCGGCTATACCGCTTCTCCTCAACTGACCTCCCAACTCAACAGCAGCAAAGGCGGCGGCAATCCCCTGCCTAAACAGACGCTCAACGCCATGAACCAGGCCTTTGGCACGGATTTTTCAACCGTACGGATCCATACAGATGGAAAGGCAACGGAAATGAGTATGGGTATACGGGCAAAGGCCTTTACGCATGGCTCAGATATTTATTTTAATCAGGGGCAATATAACCCGGAATCCCGGGATGGAAAAAAGCTTCTGGCACACGAATTGACGCATGTGGAACAGCAGTCGAATCATCATCATCTTCCCCCCCAAAGTCAGGTTCCGGGTATTCAGCTTCAGTCGGCTTCTTCTCCAGGCCAGAGTACTTCGACCGTAGCATTACAAAATCGACCTGAATTTGCCCATTCCGGCTTTGATGAAGAGACTCACCCTGAAATAGTGAATCCCTGGTCTTCAGCGATGGAAAGCGAACTTTCCCGTCTTTCACGGTATGCCCGTGGTTTTGCTGACCGTGGTCGTTCTGAACTGGTTAATCCATTTCAGGACCAGGAAATTGCGCAGTTAAATCAGGAAATAATAGATTTTGTTAATCGTTTTCTTAGCGCCGGTTCAAGCCAGGATAGGGATCAAATGGTACAACTTGTACGGCGCTATTTGGATGGATATTCCGGAGCAACCCCCACCCGTGATGATATCGAAGACAATGTAGAAAGGCAGCACGGCGGATATGATGCAATGGCAGCATTGATTGCACAACATAGTGGCGGCCCCCCAAGTGATCGGTGGAATTTATCCAATTCGCCCCAGCTAATGCAGTTATTGCACGATATGGGATATTGGCAGGATTTAGATCGCAGAGTAGTGGCAGCAGCTGAAGGGGAATATCAATCCTGGACCGATCCAGCCGATCCACAGGGAAGGCAGAGAAGTGAATCTCATCCGACATCTCATATTACAAATATTGAGCGTTTCCGGGCTTATTGGGAAGCTGGTGGTCGAACCGGTGCCGGAGCAACAACTGCTGCACAAGGGTCTTATACAGATGCCGCTGCTTTTCCGTGGAGCGCAGCATTCATCAGTTTTGTCATGAGGGAAGCTGGTGCCGGAGATACCTTTAATTACAGTACGGGTCACTCCTATTATGCCGTGGCAGCCCGTAACAATGAACAGAACAATGAATCTGCGGTTACGCACCCTTCCCGGCTGCTGAATGCAGCATCTGAACCTGTACATGTAGGCGGGTTAATTCACCGAACCAGGAGTTCTGGCACAAGCGGAGTAACTTATGATAACCTTAGTCCGGGAGATAGAACACATGCAGATGTAGTGGTCGGAATTCAAATATATAATGCTGATGGGGTGCGCGTACCGGGTCACTATCAGGACATTATAGACAATACGGATGCTTCTGTGCTGTCCACCTTCCAGATATTTGCAGTAACAATTGGCGGCAATACCATTGACCAGGAATTAAATCACAGTACGTCTACGATCAGAATAGATACACGGAGCAGGTCTGGTTCAGTCGCTGGCGTGGAGAATGAAACAGTTGGTCGTCGCTTCTGGCGGCTTAATTCAGACTTAACGATTGACAATTCATCATTACCCGGAACCATTAGTGTTTATGGCATCCAAAGGATGGAAAACCCTCCACGTTCGGACCAAAACGACGAAACGGGCGGCGTACATCGGCAGGAAGCGGATGTGGAGGCAGGCCGCGGGCTGCAGCACCTTAGTCCAGCCATTCAGCCAATGATACAACGTGTTGATTCACACGATATCGCCAGTAATGTGATGTCGGCCACAGGTAACGGCGGCGGGCGCCATCTTACGACCGATGTTTCCCTTGATGAACGAAGCCAGCGTCGTGTTTACGAGCGTATTGCAGCATTGCGGGAACGTGACCCGGTAACTGCCGGTGTGGAATTCGAAGCAATGGACACCGATGCACGCTCAGCCGCCCTGGCTGAGGCAGTGACCTGGTTTCAGGGGCAAGAGCAATTTCAAAGTCTGATCACCCAAATACGCGGAGACAATGAAGTTCCCGGCGACGCTGAACATATGCCCATGTTCTACGATGCCCGATCGGAATACAATCCAAGCCATGAAGGATCGGATTATTCATCTCAGCGAGCTACATACACGAGTGGGTTGGTTCAACTCAATGATGTAACCATGCAGGCGCTTGCAAATGCGTGGCCACAATCCTTGTTTGGGCATCTCATGACGGAGGCCCAGGCATATGATGTGTTGCGTCAAATGGTGATTGCAAGAGGGCTGCCTTTCAACACAGAAAATGTAAATGTTATTGGCATGCGGGCTTTCCAAGGTGGTGCCATACATGACAATGGTGAAGTAGGAGGAGGTTCACACCGGCCTTTCACTGAGCAAAATCGCTACGACGACACCACCTTTATTCTTTCACAGCGCGAT
>JABWAJ010000161.1 GCA_013361075.1 Saprospiraceae bacterium
GCGGTTTCGAGATGCGTCATGTCTATGAGGCGGATATCAATAATGCCACCTCCCCGTTTTTCCATATTGGCGGTAAGCGGTGAGGCTTCTTCCAGCATTTGCGCACGCAGGTCTTCAAAAACCTGATACAGCTTGCGCACGTCGCCAGTCCAGCTGAAATGAACCTGCCCTAATTTTTTGGTATCGAGTACCTCGGCATGAAACCCGCCGCGATCCATCCAGAATTTTGCAGCGCTGGAGGCTGCTGCTACCACCGAACTTTCTTCGATGACCATCGGGACGGCGTAGGCTTTGCCATTGATGACAAAATTCGGGGCAATTCCATAGGGCAGGTGGTAATTGCTCAGGGTGTTTTCGCTCAGGCCATCCAGTATTTTTTGCGTCGCTTCATCCGGATGACAAAACCCAGCCCAGTCCCGGACAACTTCTTCCGGATCATTAAAAAAGTGTTGAGCGGCCCAGTTCACTTTTTCTGACTTGGAAAACCTGGAAAAGCCGGCAATGGTGTTTTTTTGCATGGTAGACTCACTATTGAAAAAAGCAGGTGCAAGGATCTTCAGGGATAGGGCTGCTGTGTATGAAAACTTCCCCGGCCCTACTGACTTCGTCTTCAGACATCCTGGCACAAACTTTAAATAGAATTGACTTCTTTTTGTTTAACAGACTTGTTGTGCTGCCAATTATTTTACGAATTTAGCACTTCTTTGTCACATAGACCGAGCCACCATTTTGTCACCTGACGCAACAAATCTAATAAACCCGAAACAATGGCTTCCTTACTCAAAGATGTTTATGACACTGCCTTTTTTGATCATTTTACGACCATTCTGGCAAATGCGGCGCCGAAATTAGACAAAAAAGTTTTTCTGGCTGCTGTTCATGACGAACAATGGCCTGTGCGTGAACTGAAACAGCGCATGAAGCACATTGCGGCGGTGCTGCACCAGATGTTGCCGGGGACTTATGAACACCAACTCCGTTCCATTGAGCGCATCATCGCACACCTGTCGGAAAACCGGCGCAATGACCACGGATTCGAATACATGTTTTTTGCCGAATTTGTCGAGTTGTTTGGCCTGCCACATGTACCAGCTTCCCTCCGGGCTATGGAGTTCATCACACAGTTTACGAGCTGCGAATTTGCCGTAAGGCCCTTCATCAAAGCACATCCGGAGCAGCTCATGCAGCAGATGCTGAGTTGGTCGGAACACCCGCAACACACCGTCCGGCGTTTTTCCAGTGAAGGTTGCCGGCCTCGATTGCCCTGGGGAATGGCCCTGCACGCGTTGCAGAAAGACCCGAAGCCCGTTTTGCCGATTCTTGAAAATTTGAAAAACGACCCCTCCGAATTTGTGCGCCGAAGCGTGGCCAATAACCTCAACGACATTGCCAAAGACCACCCGGAGCTGGTTTTGCAGTTGGCTAAAAAATGGCTTGGCCACAGCGCGGAGACCGACTGGGTAGTGAAACACGGCTGCCGCACCCTGCTCAAACGCGGACATGCAGAAGCGCTCGGGTTGTTTGGCTGGTCGGCAGTGCCCTCGGTACAAATCAAAAATCTGGCGCTCAAAAACAACACCTTTCCTGTGGGAGCGTACCTGGAATTTGCTTTCGACCTGCAACACGATGGGGCAACGCCCTGCGACCTCCGTTTGGAATACGCCATTGATTACCTGAAATCGAACGGAAAGCACAACCGCAAAGTGTTTAAAATCACCGAAAACACCTACAACCCCGGTGAAGTGTACCGCATTAGCCGGCGCCAGTCTTTTCAGGACATGACAACCCGTAAACACTACCCGGGCGTACATCGGCTGACGATTGTGGTGAATGGAAAGGATAGCGGAAGTGTGGAATTTGAAATTTATAAAGATTGAAAATTTTCAAACCATACCCTACCTCAGCGATCAAACAGGTAAACTGGTTTTGCCGGCTCACTTAAAAAACGACACATGACTTTCCATACAAACATTCCATTTCAAACCATTGACTGGTCCGCCGTTCCCAAAACCGAACACCCCGGCGAAATAGGCATGGCCTGGTGGCAAACGCTCCAATTTCCGGGCCTTCGCTTGCGGGTGGTCGAATATTCGCCGGGATATGTAGCCGATCATTGGTGCAGGAAAGGCCATATCGTACAGGTGCTCGCGGGCGAATTTGTGAGCGAGTTGGAGACAGGGGAAATTTTTCATCTGACGGAAGGAATGACCTATGTTGTTTCTGATGAACTTAGTTCGCACCGTTCGGTTACAGAAAAAGGAGTAAAGCTATTGATTGTGGACGGTGATTTTTTGAAGCAAAACCCTTAACGCGACTTGTTATGGACGACTCCAGCTTACTTTTCCTTTGCGGCCTGCACAGCTTCGCTTTGGTCATTTTTCACCTGTTTTTCTGGAAAATCCTGCGTTGGAAAACGGAATTGGCGAAACTGGGTGTCGTCAACCGCGGGGTGATGCAAATCATGAATGTACAGCTGATTTTTATGTTTTCAGCCGTTGGCGCGGCTTGTTTTTACTTTGGTGAAACCTTAAATGATGGCGCCATTGGTCGGTTCTTCCTGGGCAGCTTAGCTTTGTTTTGGGTGTTGCGGCTCGTGCAGCAATTCATTTTTTTGAAGCAAAACCACTGGGCCATGCATGTGTTGAGCATCGCTTTTGCGCTTGGTGCCGGTCTTTTTGGGTGGGCTGCTTTTAGGTAATTTGTTCGTTGAGCATGGCCTGTTCTTTTTTCGTCAATTTGGCTTTCACCAAATCGTAAGCTTTCCGCAAATGCTCCGCCCACTCCCGATCCGTCAGGCAATCAAAATCGGTAACCTGCACCCATTTGAATTTGGAGCCGCCATAAGGTGCAGCAACGATGCCGGGCCGGTCGCATAGTGCTTCAAATTCCTCCTCATCAACCTTGAAATTTGCCCGATCCAGGTGTTTTAAATTGGAAGAACAAAATACCTTTCCCAGCACCATAAAGCATAGCTGGTCGCCATACTTGATGCCTTCGCTTGTTCCGGGAAAAGAGAGGCAGCTGGTGCGCAGTTGTTCAATGTCCATAAAATATATGCTGTTAAACAGGCAGTTAGATCAGGTTTATATTAATTTTACTGCTTGGTACGTCAAAAAAACCTGAAAATATGAACCGTAAATTTGCACTTTTTATCGTGCTTTTTTTGGCCTTATCGGCAAATTTTGGCTGTGAAAGCCCTGCATCTAAAGTTGATTTCGAAAAAGAAAAAGCAGCCATTCAGGCCGTCATCGCCAAAGAGACGGAATCTTATTACCAACAGGACTTTGAAGCCTGGAAAAGCACGTACCTCGACTCGCCACAGTTCAGAATGAATGGCTATTGGGAAGGGTTTCCTGAAAAAATAACCTTTCACAATGGGTTTGAATCGTTGAAAGCTACAAAAAAAGCTCAATTTGAGGCAGATGCAACCCTCTGGAAAGGCTCTGTTGAAGAACGAAGCAACGAAAACTTCCGGATATTCCCCGATGTTGCCTGGTACACCTTCGATCAATATTCTTATGAAAAAGACACCCGAAAACTTTTAGGCAAATCCCTGGAAACGCGGATTTTGGAAAAACACGACGGTCAATGGAAAATCGCGTACCTGGGGTATCATTATTTTCCGATGGAAGAGGAAAAGGCTGTTGAAAATGCCGAGGGCAAGGAAGCAGGACAATGACCATGCACATAGTGTTGGTCGGTTGCGCGGCCTGCAGCCATCCGACCATAAAACTTTCCCCTGATTGAAATAGCGGGTGCCGCGTCCTGCGAACTTCACTCATGCTTTGCACCCTTTGCAGGATTCCTGATTTTCCCGCAAAGGGTACAAAGCATGGCGATCGCGAATTTTCAGTTTTTCAGAAGCTCCAATTCATTCAATCGCGTGGGTGCGTTGGGTCAATGTTTTACCTCATCGCCTCCAATCCACCACCTGATCCCGATATACCCCCTTGCGCCCATCGTGGGTCCATATACCTGAGTGGCATCGAAGTAAGGCCCGAACGGATCCTGCCACGCAATGATGGGGCGGTGTTGGCGGAAATCTGTGAGGTTTTCGCCGCCGGCATAAATTTCAAATTTGGAAAAGCGGTACGTTGCCTGAAAATTGGCCAATATGTAATCCGGTGCCTGTTCGCCGTTGTGCTGGTGGTACTCGGCAGGCAGGTGCCCCGGATCGAGCAGGCGTTGGGTCCCCGTCCACTGAGCCTGAGCACTGAAGAGCCATTTTTTGCCAGGCGTTTCATAATCGGAAGTAAGAAGACCGCGGTGGCGCGGCACCAACGGGCGTTCCAGCAGGCCATCGTCGGCAAACGTAGTACGGACATCGTTGTATTTGTAAGCTACCTTCACATTCCAGCCTTTCAGGACTTCCCAGTTGAGAGAGACCAGCGCGCTGTTGGAATACGACCGGCCCCGCAGGTTGTAGAAATAGAGGAAACGATAGTCCTGATCCATATCCACCACGACCTGGTTGACGAAATCAGTGCGGTACAAATCTATGACAAAGCTGAAAGAACGACCGGCCCATTTGCCATTGTGGGTCAGGTTGAGGCCATAGTTCCAGGCATCTTCCATGTCGAGGTTTTCCAGCACCTTCACCGTGCGGTTGCTGACCAGAGCGCTTACGTTTTCAGCAATAATGTTTGCAGAGCGGTAACCTCGCCCCGCTGAAGCGCGCAGGATGGTATTTTCATCAAAATTGTAACGCAGGTTGGCACGCGGCGTCAATAGCAACCCGTGTTGGTTGTGGTGGTCGAGGCGCAGGCCGAGAATGACGCCGAAGCCTTTGGCCGTGGCTGGCTGGCCATTGAAGGTATATTCTGCAAAAGCGCCCGGTACACTCTCCGTGCGGTCGAAAGACTCCTGGTCGAAGCTTTCCCGGTATTGATCATACTGGTACTGCAAGCCATAATTGATTTGATGGTCGGTGGTACCGATGATCGTGGCATACAGGAGGTTTGCAAAAAAACTTCGTTGTTCCCCCTCGTGGGGCCGGAGTCCGTACTCGCTGTTGGTACGGTGCCAGGTTGCGCTGAACATGGAACCTAAGGAACGGTAAGGTTCTTCAAACCCTTTGTACCCCAATTTGCCCCAGGCTTCCACCCGGTCTGCGTCCTGTTCAATCCGGTAAACCGGATGGCCACCCTCTCCTATGGAGCTTAGCTGACCACTTTCGCGGCGATCCACGATGCCTTGTACGTTGACCTGGCCACAAATAATTTCTCCTTCATAAAAAAGCCGGAACAAGCCGTTGAGTTGCTTTTTTTGCGGCATATCCATGAAGGTGTCGCCATCGTGGTCAAACTCCGATTGCTGGGTGCTGCTGTGCAACAGCAGGCCGGTGCTCCATGTATCGTTAAGTTTCCGGTTGAGGTGTAGATTGGCTTCGTAACGCCCGGCATCGGTGGCAAAAAGGTTGAGAAAAAAGGGTTTATCATTGAAAGGTTTGACCAATTCGGTGTTGATCTGACCGGTAATGGATTGAAAACCATTGCGTACTGTGCTGGCACCTTTGGAAATTTGAATGCCTTCGAGCCAGGTACCGGGCAGGTATTCCATAGCAAAAGGGGTTGCCAAACCGTAGTAAGCCGGGCGGTTTTCGACCATCAACTGGGTGTAAATACCGCGCAGCCCCAGGAGCTGAATCTCGCGGGCTCCGGTAATGGCGTCGCTGTAGGACACATCTACCGAAGCATTGGTTTCGAAGCTTTCTGCCAGATTACAGCAGGGGGCTTTTTTCAATTCCTTGCTGGTAATGCTTTCCACGTTCAGGGTGCTGAGGGTGGAAACATAACTGTCGAGCATTTTTTCAGCTACTTCGACTTCAACTAATTCGAGAATGCCGCTTACTTCAATCAGGAGGTTGTCTTCGTGGGGTTCAACCGGGATACTCACCGGCGAATACCCGACATAACTGATGATCAGGTTGGCAGGATTGGCTTGTTTTTCAATGCTGAAACGGCCATCCATATCCGCGACAACCCCGGAATCGGTACCTTCCCATTGGATGGTAGCAGCAGCTAAAGGTTCGCCTTTTTCGTTGACGACCGTACCCGTTATGAGGGTATGGTGGTGGTTTTCCTGTGCAAAACTATGGTTTGCAAAACAGCAGGATAAAGCCAGGAATATAAAAATGTTGTGCAATCGCATGATCTTGAAGATTTTCAGGCACCGCGAGCGCAAAAAGCGCAAGGCCCAAAGATAAAAAATTGCGTAAGGGTTCTTTAATGGCGTCAGGAAGTGTGCCACAAGATCAGCAATGCTAACAGCGGTAACTTTTCAGGAAACGGCGCAAATTCATGCCAGATGGCAGGGGGGGCGAATGCCCTTTTGGAAGCAATAAGTCGTTGGAGTCAAATGCCGGCAACAATGCCAGTGCCTGAAATGGCCGAAGCACGGCAATGGGAAAATTGATTGTTTTTTGGTGATCACTATCCGCTTGCAGAAGAAAAGGCGTATCGAGTTTTGCGAATCGCACGTCGTGTGTGGAGCACTTGCCGGCATGATCCTCGCAGATGGGGGCATTTTCGGTAGCGGGTTTTGTACAGGCCTTTTCTTTTGAACAACAGGTTTTTGTAGATACTGCTTTCAGCCCGGCGCATTCATCAGGAATGTAAAACAGGGAAACCTGTGTTTCGTCTTTACACAGACAATAAAGGGTATGAAAACTTAACCCGCCCGTAGACAACAGCAGGCTGGGCAGGCAAACCCAAAGCGCAATATGACGGTAATACCGATTCACCTTGCAAAAATACGACTATTTTTTCAATGGATCAATGCTGAAATCCTTAGCTTTGGCAAAGGAGATCAATTTGTTTCCTGTCTGAATCCTCCAGGCACCAAATTTTTAAAACCTGTCCCGTCCGATTCATCCTGCGCATTGCGGGAGCGGGCGTTTCAAATGCTCAATGAATGAAAATTGTCAATGTACGTTGCTGGAAAGAAAACCTGGAGTTGACCAAACCCTATACCATTGCCTACACGACAGTGGACGCTGTTGAAAATTTTTTCGTGGCCATCGAGCTGGAAAACGGTACGGTTGGTCTGGGAGCCGGGTCGCCTTCCGATTTTGTAACAGGTGAGGACCTGCTGGAAAGTTTTGCCGCGTTGAATGCCAACCTTGAACCCTTGCTTAAGGGAGAAGACATTCGCCATTTTTCGCTTATTCTCCGTCGCATCCGGGAAGTGCTTGCGCCTTATCCTGCGGCCCGGGCAGCCATAGACATTGCCCTGTACGACGCCTTTACCAACCTGCTTGGTGTGCCCCTGGTGGATTATCTTGGCAAAGCACAGGAAGGCCTGCCCACATCCATTACCATCGGCATCAAATCATTGGAAGCAACGCTGGAAGAAGCAGCAGAAGACGTCAGGCTGGGCTTTCGCATTATCAAGCTCAAAACCGGATTGGAAGTAGAAAAAGACATTGAAGTTTTCCGGAAGCTCCGCGAAACCGTAGGCCCCGATGTAAAAATACGCGTAGACGCCAATCAGGGGTACTCAATCCCTGATCTGCTCCGGTTTGTCGACGGTACGCGGGATGCCGCGGTGGAATTCATTGAACAACCCTTCAAGGCGGGTCACCAGCACTGGATGTTGCAATTGCCTGAGCCTGTGCGCCAGCTTTGCGCCGCCGATGAAGACCTCCACAATCCTTCCGATGCCATGCGCATGGCAGTTTCGCCCCGCCCTTATGGCATTTATAACATCAAACTGATGAAATGCGGCGGGGTTAGTGAATCCCTGCACATTGCAGAAGCAGCCCAGCGTTTTGGCATCAGCCTCATGTGGGGATGCATGGACGAAAGCATCATCAGCATCAGTGCGGCCCTGCATGCCGCCTTAGCCAGCCCTGCAACGCGTTATTTGGATTTAGACGGCAGTTTTGATTTGGCACGGGACATTGTCAGCGGCGGATTTATACTTCGGAACGGCTGTTTGTATGCCAACGGAAAACCTGGATTGGGCGTCGTACGTTTGTAGTTTTCAAACCAACCTTCCTATGTTTAAAAAAATAACTGAATCGCCCTCCAACTACCGGCACCTGGAACAGATGTCGATCCGCGAGTTGCTGGAGAATATGAACCGCGAAGACCAGCAGGTGCCCATAGCCGTAGCTAAAGCGATTCACCAGATTGAGCCCCTGGTGAAAGTCATTGCCGAAAAAATGAAAGCGGGCGGGCGTCTTTTCTATTTTGGAGCAGGTACAAGCGGCAGGTTGGGTATTCTGGATGCTTCTGAATGTCCGCCCACCTTTGGCGTTCCGGAAGATTGGGTCATCGGGATCATCGCCGGAGGAGAAACGGCAATCCGCAGACCGGTAGAATTTGCAGAAGACAATACCGAGCAAGCCTGGCATGACTTGCGCGCTCATTTTGTTGACAAACAGGATGTTGTGATTGGTGTTGCCGCTTCGGGTACCACGCCTTATGTCGTTCAGGGGCTGGCAACCTGCCGGGCCAATGGCATTGTAACCGGCTGCATCACCTGCAATCCCGGCGCACCGGTTTGCGAACATGCCGATTATCCGGTAGAGATTGCGGTTGGGCCGGAGTTTGTTACAGGCAGTACCCGAATGAAATCAGGCACTGCCCAAAAATTAGCGCTCAACATGATCAGCACTTCCGTAATGATCCAACTGGGGCGCGTCGTAGACAATAAAATGGTGGACATGCAGCTGAGCAACCATAAACTCGTTGAACGCGGTGCAAACATGTTGGTGCAAGCTCTTGAGGTAACCTACGAAGACGCTGTCCGGCTGCTGGCTGAACAGGGTAGTGTACGCAAAGCAATGATGTTCTACAAGGCCAATTCCTGAAGATGATGACAACACGTACTTTTTTGATTGCAGACAGCGGCGGTACTAAAGCTGCATGGGCACTGGCGCAGCAGGGCCGCGTGATCTGGCAGCAACGCACTCCCGGGCTTCCTCCTTCATTTTTAAGCGATGCAGAGATCATCGGGCTTGCAAAGTCCATTGCCGACCAGATCAATACGCCGATAGAAGGCGTTTATTTTTATGGTACGGGTTGCCGGGAAGCACATGCGAGTGTGCGGATGAAAAAGCTGCTGCAGCGGGTCTTTCCCAAAGTACCTCTCGAAGTAGAAACCGATATTTTGGGCGCTGCCCGGGCGCTTTGTGGATACGAGGAAGGCATTGCCTGCATTCTGGGCACCGGCTCCAATGCCTGCCATTGCAAGGATGGCCAGATTGTACAGAATATTGGCGGGTTGGGGTTCATCCTTGGGGACGAAGGAAGCGGCGCGGCTTTGGGCAAGACCCTCATTGCTGCTTATCTGAACAACGAACTGCCCGATGAACTCCACCGTGCGCTCGAAACAACGTATGCCTTGCACCGGGATGAAATTATAGACTCGGTTTACCGCAAACCCGGCCCCAATCGCTATTTGGCGGCATTCGCTCCCTTTGTGGAGCAATGGCTGGAACACCCCTGGATGACGGCTCTTGCAGAACGCGAATTCCGGGCGTTTTTTGAAAAAAGTGTGTTGAAATTTGCGGTTGACGCTGCCATTCCGGTACATTTCACCGGTTCAGTTGCCTGTCATTTTGAAAAAACCATCTGCAGCATTGCACAAAAAATGGGATTGCAGGCCGGGACTTTTCTGACGGATCCGATAGAAGGGCTTGCTGCTTTTCACCGGTAAGGAGTTTTTCTTTTGATTAGTTTTGCAAAAAGAGCATACTTTGGAATACCTGACCCAGCACATCGAAAGTTTAATTTTTGCTGCCGAACAACCCATCACACTGGATGAAATCGGCGGAAGCTTAGAAGAAGTTTTTGGCATGGCTTTTAATGCGGAAGACCTTAGCAGTGCAATTGCTGACCTGCAGGCACGCTATCGGG
>JABWAJ010000162.1 GCA_013361075.1 Saprospiraceae bacterium
TGCGGATTCAACGCCGTTACCAGCATGAGGGAATTTTCGAGATGACGCTGAATTACAGGCAGGTTCGGTTCAATGCCCACCGCACATTTATCATTGAAAGAAACGCAGGCATCGCCCAGCAACCTCGCTGATTGCAAGACGTTGGCTGCTATAAGCGGTTTGAACACATTCAATTCAAAATGCCCTGTAGCACCACCAATAGATACAGCCACGTCATTGCCCATCACTTGTGCACATACCATCGTCAGGGCTTCCGGCTGGGTTGGATTCACTTTTCCGGGCATGATGGATGAGCCAGGTTCGTTATCCGGAATCACAATCTCCCCGATTCCGCAGCGGGGCCCGGAGCTAAGCATGCGCACGTCGTTTGCTATTTTCATCAGTGAAACAGCCGAACGTTTAAACGCGCCTGACAACTCCACCATCGCGTCGTGGGCAGCAAGGGCTTCAAACTTATTGGGTGCTGTTTTGAATGGAAGCCCTGAAAAATCAGCAATTTTTTCGGCCACCAATACATCATACCCCGTGGGCGTATTCAAACCTGTGCCAACAGCAGTGCCGCCCAAAGCCAATTCGCTTACCGCTTCAAGCGCATTGCGCACAGCTCTCATGCTGTTGTCAATCTGCTGCACATACCCCGAAAACTCCTGTCCCAGAGTAAGCGGCGTGGCATCCATAAAATGGGTACGCCCGGTTTTTACAATGCGCATGAAAGCATCGGCTTTTTGAGCCAGCGTATCCCGTAATTTTTGCATCCCGGCCAGCGTAACCTCCACGGTCTGTTTATAGGCAGCAATGTGCATGGCCGTTGGAAAAGTATCATTGGAGGATTGCGACTTATTGACATCGTCGTTCGGGTGAAGTACTTTTTTTTCGTCGGTAAGCACCCCTCCCGACAACACATGAGCACGGTAGGCAATTACCTCATTTACATTCATGTTGCTTTGGGTGCCGGAACCGGTTTGCCAGATTACCAGAGGAAATTGGTCATCGAGCTTGCCTTCGAGGATTTCGTCGCACACCCGGCCAATAAGGTCGCGTTTTTCTACAGACAAAACCCCAAGTTCATGGTTGGCATAAGCCGCTGCCTTTTTAAGATAGGCAAAAGCATGAATGATTTCTTTCGGCATACTGGCTTCCGGGCCAATTCTGAAATTGTTGCGCGAACGCTCGGTTTGTGCTCCCCAGTACTTATCGGCGGGTACGTCTACCACGCCCATGCTATCACGTTCTTGTCTGTATTGCATGATTTATTGTTTTAACTTTAAAGGTAAGATCAGCCAGGCTGCAAAAAATGACAAGCGCAGATTGAACGCTGATTCAGCCGCCAAAAGTAAAACGAAAAATTAATAAATCATTCACTCCACATTCTTCCGGAGCAGAAGTAAACCAATTATATTTGGCGGCGTTTAAACCTTAGTATTTGTTTTCATCCGAACTATATGCCGGATAGGAAAAACAGACACTACCATTATCTAATCAAAAGCACTACCACTATGGCTTTTATCCTTCCTGAACTTTCTTATGCTTATGACGCCCTCGAACCGCATATTGATGCGCGTACGATGGAGATACATCACACGAAACATCACGCTGCATACACGACAAACCTCAATGCTGCCATTGCAGGTACGGAAATGGAAAAAATGACCATTGAAGAAATTCTGGCCAACATTTCCAAATACCCTGCCGCTGTTCGCAACAATGGAGGCGGTTTTTACAACCACAACCTGTTTTGGGAAATTATGTCACCTGACAGCGAAGGAGAACCCAGCAGTCAAATGAATATACACAAAGCGATCACCCGCGATTTCGGCTCTTTTGAAAATTTCAAAAAAGAATTTTCCGCTGTCGGATCGGGGTGGGCCTGGCTGTGTGTTGACAAAAATGACAAACTGTTCATTTGCTCTACGCCGAATCAGGACAACCCGATTATGGATGTTGTGGACGCAGTGGGCACGCCCATTCTGGGGCTCGATGTATGGGAACATGCTTATTATCTCAATTATCAGAACCGCCGGGCTGATTATGTTTCGGCTTTCTTTAGTGTTGTTGACTGGCATGCGGTTACCAAGCGCTACAATGACGCCAACCCCGGAGCTTCTAAGTTTTAATCTTGCTAAAATAACCTGACAACATGGGGCAAACAAAAAAATACCTGCTCCATGTTGTTTTTTTTTAAAGTCCGCCTCTTTTCTATTCCCCTCCACAGCCACTTGTTTATCTGCCTTTTACCTGCTATTTCCCTCCATTTTTCCAGCCTTCTTTTCCTGAATAAGGTAAGCTGCAATTTCAAAAGCTTGATATTTTGTATGCGATTTCGTATATTTGAATCGTTTAACATTCTTTGACAAGGCGATTCAGCAAAACAACCGACAACTTTCCACATTGGCATCTTCTGTCAGATGCTTCATTTTGGCAAATTTTGCACTTGAAACTACACAGACGTAAGACTGGATTCATCTCTTCAGTTATGAATCACAGGAGGCCGTTGAGTTTGTTCCGATTTTCAAAAAACAGTTAAAATCCGACCCATTTTTTCATTTTAAATACATCTCCCATGATCATTTTGTGCGTTTTGCTGTTGATTTTGCTCCTGTTTAATTTTGACATCGTAAAGACCTCCTGAACGGTTGCTGAAAGAAAAACAGGAAATAATCACTACTGTACAACCGCCTACACTACTCAGCCAGGGAAATTTAAGGAAGACGCTACATGAACTCAGACGCGTTAATGATCCGTAGCGAAAAAACAGCCAAGGGCTTTCATCACCAGATGGGAGCCCTTTCTGTTTTTGTGTAGGCGGTACGGAGAATGACTCGTACCTTCACAGCAAATCTAAAACCATTTTTATGTCCCTACTCCTTTATGGTGCTACCGGCTATACCGGCCAGTTAATCGTTGAATATGCCGGCAAATATGGCCTTCAGCCTATTCTTGCCGGTCGTTCCGAAGCAAAAGTTAAAGCGTTGGCTACACAATGGTCCTTGCCCTGGCGCGTAGCCGATCTGAATAATCCGGCCTCCGTAGATGCGCTTCTCGAAGGCATACAAGTTGTCCTCCATGCAGCCGGCCCTTTCCAGCATACTGCAAAAGCAATGATGGAAGGCTGCCTGCGCAACCAGGTTCATTATTTGGATATTACCGGCGAAATTGCTGTTTTTGAAAGCGCCGCACGATTGGATGAACGGGCAAAAACAGCCGGAATCATGCTACTGCCCGGTGCGGGATTTGATGTCGTACCAACCGATTGTCTGGCATTGTATTTAAAAAATAAATTACCAGATGCCACACATTTGCAACTGGCTTTTGCGTCAGGCGCTGGTTTGTCACATGGCACTGCAACAACGATGGCCGAAAACCTGGGCCAGGGTGGCGCCGTTCGACTCAACGGGAAAATAACCAGAGTTCCTGTCCTTGGTCATAAAACCATGACCGTCCCGTTTCCCGGCAAATCCCTTTTTGTCATGACCATTCCATGGGGTGATGTTTCCACGGCCTTTTACAGTACCGGCATTCCCAATATTGAAACCTACACAGGTGTTTCGCCGTCGTCTTTCAAATGGATAAAATGGCAACGCTACTTCAACTGGCTGCTACGCACTTCCTTTGTACGCAATCTGGTCAAGAGCCGCATCCAAAAAAGGCCCGCAGGCCCGTCGCCCGAAAAGCGAAAAAAAGCCATATCGCTGGTTTGGGGGAAAGTGAGCAATGGCTCCGGAAAAAGTGCAGAAGCAACCCTGCGCACCCCGGAAGGCTATACCCTGACTGCACTTACCAGCCTGCTTATCGCAAAAAAAGTACTGAACGGGAGCGCCCCTATTGGTTTTCAAACACCGGCAAAAGCTTATGGCGCGGAGTTGATCATGGAGATTGAGGGCGTGGAGCGGCATGATTTGTAAAGGGCAAGTTGGCAAAGGGCAAGTTGGCAAAAGGTAAGTTGGCAAAGGGCAAGTTGGCAAAAGGGCAAGTTGGCAAAAGGGCCGTATCCTTATGGGTGTGTATTTGCCCACTTGCCAATTTGCCCTACTTGCCTACTTGCCTACTTGCCTACTTGCCTACTTGCCCACTCGCTTATTTACTTTTCAACTCCGCTACTCCTTCTTCACGTGGTGCGCCTGCGTTTGCAGGAGCCAGGAAAAATCAGCACTTTGCGGTGGTCCGGAAATGGTAACCAGATTTCCTTTCGGGTCCACAGAATCCCGAACAGCAATACCGGCTGAGAAGTGGCAACCGGTGCAGCTTTCTGTTGCAAAAATGGTTACCGAATCTGCTGCGGTGAATTTGGGCTTCCCGTAGCTCTCTTCCATTTGATAAGCCGGTTGGTTGCCAAGTTGAAAATAAGTTTCCATCGTCATATTGGTGAGGAAAACCGGCGTTACGTTACCTCCCGGTTTGTTGAGCACACTCGCAACGCCGTTTCCTGCCGGAGTCGGTGGTGTGGTTGGAGAAGTAGGCCATTGCGTATCAATCAATTCGTAGTATTGCAAGACGGAATTCAGTGCTGCAAGCCTTTTAGAAGCCTGGGCATTCAGCTCCCGCTTGGCCGGAGGAATCGGGATCATACGCTTGAGTTGCGAGCGGCGAAGTCCATTCGAATCTGGTTCAACACAAAAATTCTCAGCGCAGGTTTCGCACCCAGGATCGTTAAAGGAAGGCTTTAAGCTAACGGTTTTGCCACTCAGGGATTTCCCGGTTACCTTCGGGTCCGCTTCCATATTGTCTTTTTGCTCAAAAGTTGCCCAAATCCACTGGGGCGAAGAAGTCGTCTTCATGGCAATGTGCATACCCACCATGCCCAGCGTTGCTTTGATATAAGTCGGATTTTCGGGAAATACGACGAAGCAGGCCGGGTCGTTGGGATCAGTACTGATGGTGTATTCTTTTGGATCCGGAATATAGCCTTCCATGGTCAAATAACGGGAAGCAATATCTTTGTCCGGGTCAATGACCTTCCAGGCGATTTTGATTTCAATGGCGCCGATGGCTTCTTCACCATAAGTTCCGCTTGGGAAATTAGCGCCTTTGTTGTTTTTGCTGAATGCAATCTGGCCTTCTATATTGTATAGGGTATTCGTAACCACGTAGTTGAACTCCGATTCATTCATCAATACTTCATACATCACCAGATTGCCATTTTGGTCCCAAAGTCCCCCGCCAAAAGCCTGGTCAGATTCGTCGGCTACATCAGCGACCTCGTTGTGCTTGTTGTTGCGGAAAAGCACCCTTTTTGACTTGTCTTTCGCATCAGCAGCAAGATTGGTATGCCCCAGAATACCTTCATTGATATCCCGGTTATCTCCCCAGGGTGAGGGTTTACTGCCATCCGGTTTGTAAACTTCGAAGCTTTCTTTCCAGGTGCCCCATACCGGTACTCCTTCGTCTGACAACTTTGCTTTGGGCTTGCCGTCTGTATGCGTTGGCCAGTTCAGGGCCACAAATGTTTTCCAGGAAACCAGGTCAAACAACCTTTGTACATCATCGAATTTGCCTTGTTGTTCCAATTCGGCTTTCAGGTTCATGTCTACATCACGCGGTATTACGGGTGTTGGGTGTTCAGGGAAGTCTAAATAGCTCGTTTGTCCCTTGTTACATTGCACATTGGGCAGGATTACCAGAGCGGCTACCAATAATAAAGCCATCAGGCCCAATCCCGATGGTCGGTAAAAAGTTGATTTCATGACTTTAGCGTTTTGATTTGAAAATGAGAAATAAGATCAAAGCCTCAGGAAACTTGTTCCAGCGCATTTTTTTTCAATAGAAACTGAAGTGCCAAAATGACCTGATGGTCTTTTTTATAAGCCAGTGGCGATTGTCGGAAAGCTTCTACCACCTCTTTTGCAGGTCGCGGCGTGCTGCACGTTTCCAGAATAAAGGACTCTTCTTGACGGCTCAGAAAATATCTGGTCTGTGGGCTATTCCGGATGGAGTCTTTTGCGGTTACCAATACGGCATGCGGGCTAAGCGTCACGCCGTGGTGCCGCCGTTGCCAAAAAGTATGGGTTGGCCAGCGTTGTTCCTGTTGATAAAACCGGCCTCGGATGTCTAAATAATTTTCGTATTCCTTTCTGAGAAGGTGTTCGTATTTTCCAAGTGGATTTGTTTTGCCGGCAAAAAAATCAAGCGTTGCATAAGCCCCAAAAATTCCGGATTTCATGGCTTTAAAGATGCCTTGTGCCGAAAGAGGGTCAAATGTGGCTGCTGCGTCACCAACAGCAATCCAGCCTTCCCCGAAAAGGGTATCCAGGCATTGAGACGCTGCGGGCCAGACCTGAATCTTACCTGCTGATTGGGCCTGTACTACGCGTTGTTGCGTATGCCGAACGGCCTTTAACTCCTGCTGCCATGTTTCCTCTTGTTGTTCGGGAATGGGGGCAAGGTCCGAATCGGTCATCCAGGCAACCGCCAGTTTTTTGTCCGGAAGCGAGGCTGAATACCACCACCCATTCTCACAAGCCTCTACCAACGCAGGCATGTCTGCGGCAGGAGGTGTTGAAAATTCATAAAATCGCCAAATGCTGGTAAGGTTGTCAAACCGAACTTTCTGTGCCCCCATTTGGGAAGCGAAGTGTGCTGTTCGGCCAGAAGCATCCACTACAAATACAGCTTGCAGGCACTCTTTTTCTCCGGAGTTTCCGGTAATTTGAAAATGAAAAAGACCGGGGGTCTTTTCCGTTAGTTTTGCTGAAGCCCCATACTGGAACAGCGCACCCCGCTCGGTGGCTTCTGTGACCAGGAAGTGGTTGAACCGTTTTTTGTCAATGCGCCACCCGGGGCCGTTAGTCTGGAAAAAAAAATCGTTTTCAAGGAGTGCTTCATCGCCCCAAACGGCGCAAGTGCCCTGCGACAACAGGTGTGCTTCTTTCCTGAATTTTTCCCATATCCCCAACGGTACCATCAGATCGCGGATTTGAGGTGGCAGTGTTTCTCCGATTTTTTCCTTCTGCCCGTCTGATTTGTCAATGATCGTCACGCTCAGATGCGGAGCCCGCTGAAGAAGCATCAATGCCAGCGAAGCCCCCGCAGGACCAGCACCCAGAATCAGAATATCTGTTTGGGTTGAGCGCATTAATCCGGTTGTTTGACGCAAAAGAAAGAAGCCACAACGCCGGCAGGATGCAAACCACCGTCGCCGCCGGGGTGTGGAATTTGCCGGATTACAGATCCCACAAAAGCGGGTACCTGGTTGACTCCATTTTGCCAGGGATTGACCATGTAGCCCAGATATTCGTAAATCCAAAGGTTACCACTAATGACCCCTTTTCCCTGAAACCTGACAGTAAACGGGTCACCATAATTGATGGAACCCGTCAAATCGAGTTGCCATCCGGGCCCGTAAATCAGCCCGCTCAACTGATTGGGCATGGGCGTTGGATCAATACGGATGGTACCCTCCCCCAGCAACATGCTGTCTAAGCTGGCCGATAAATCCGGGATGTTGTAGAAACTCCGGTAGGACCATTTACCAGTCCAAACCGATTGCAAACTATGGGTTGTCATGATTTTTTATTTAAAAGGTCAAAATTCCGGCCAACCAGCAACTGAAACCTCGGATCATCCGGGCCAATGACGACAACATACGGAGCGCCATTGCCGGGATCATTGTAGTTATTGACCACAAAACCCAATTCACTCCATGCCGTCACCATTTTGAAATCGCCGGCACTGGTCTGCGGGATGCCCAATGACCAATCTCTTTGTTTGTATTTAAAAGTGGTGGTGGTGCCTTCCTGCATTACAAACTGGTAGTACACCTGCATTGGCCTGTGCCAGGGCCACCACAGGGTTTCCATTTGCACCTGTTCCCGGTCAAAATTCAGGTTGATCATCGGGTTGGGGTAAATTTCGTTCCACTGTTCGTAGGTCACATCTATTACCTGCGTTGAACATTCATTAAAATCTGCCTGCCAGGGAAGCGCCATATATTTCGTTAAATCTCCGGGTTGAAGGCCTTTTGAAATATCGCCATCGAGCGTCAGGGCCGGCGGCTCAAACTGCTCGGTAAAGCCCGGTGTATCGCCTACGGTTTCGGACGTAAGGTTGGGTACATACTGCGGGTTGATGCGCAATCGGTAAGGCTTCGCCCAAATTGACGCGTTCCGCATGATCCAGCCAACTTCCCCGCCAGGGCAAAATGCGCCACCCAGTACATTACTCAGTACATTCACCGTCAGGCGCATGCCATTGTCTTCCGGGTAAAGCAGGGACGGTGTCGGGGTGGTGTCGCCGTTATTATTGGTCCAGTCTTCCTGTTTTTCGTTGATAAATTTGCCAACAGCCCACTGCCGGAGCAGAAAAAGCTGGGTATCAGTCAGGCGTAAGAACTTCGAAACGAGGGTATTGCTAATCGGGTTATCGCCCGCCAGCAGCGGCATTAGTTCTTTACTGAATTGAGCAAACTGCATTCCCTCCGCAGGTGTTTCACGGGGTAAATCCCATTCCGCCCGCTCGTTGTACAGTAGGTTTTCCTCCCCCGGCTTGCGAAGGGATTCGTAAATAAAGGCCCGCATGCCCCGAAATTTATCTTCCACAATTTTTCCGCCAGGTCCAATTTTAGGAGGGATGGCGACCTTATTTTGAGCAAAATCTCCCCGGTCGCTGGTATCGTGTGCAGCATTGGAAGACCCCAGAATGGCTGTCACCCACTGCATATTATAAGGCCGTACCAAAATTGGCCAGATGTCGCGCCAGAAAAGGGGATAATAGTTGGCGTTGTAAATTTTCCCGCTGAAATCGCGCCACAATTGTAATTGTTCGGGCGTGGTTACCTTTTCCGGCTGGTCAAAGGTATCCGGGCGGCCATAGAGGTAGGTATTGGCTGCAAATTCCCGGATATACAGGTCTTCCAGTACATCGTTCATCGTAATCATGCTTACGATTTGCGGGGCATAGGCCGGATAAGCTACAATTACCCAGGCGGGATCCTGAACGACCTGGTAACGCACCTGGTGGTCAGTTTCATCCAAAAACAACAATTTTGCTGTTACAGGGCCATCGGATGTGTCATCGAACCAGCCGTCGTTGTTGGCATAGCTGCCGATGAACGGATCTTGCGGACCGTTTTTGGTGGAGCCCGAATTTCCATGACCTCCACGCACGATTAATCTAAAATGTCCTTCTTCTTCAATGACGTTTATGTCGCCAAGGGTGTCAATAGAATTGGGATTTAAGGGTGGAGGAAAATTTTGGGTGTACCCCGGATTTGCGCCTTTTTTAAAGCTGGCTGCGCTTTGAAAGCCAGTTTTACTCACCGTCTGGGGCCCGGGATCTATGACTAAATTCTGCCGGGCGTCAGGATCGGTGACGTCTGCATTCCGCAAAGGATGGTCGGGCGCGTACCCGTGTTCGCCCTGCAATTGCCGGAACTCATACCAACTTGCTTTTTTATTGGCCATCCAGACCGTCCACTCAATATCGACCAACTTGCCCGATGTGCCTTCCCCGACTACAATATCGCCTTTTTTGATTTCCCTGCCCCCCGGGTTTTCTTTATCATACACATAAACCTTAAAACGGGCAGCCTGCCTTTTGATCAACCCCGATCCGTCTTTAAATCCGTGCGTAGTCTGTTCTATTTCGCCGGGAATAGAGCCGTCAACATTGCACAAAATGGGTAAATCGCCCATTTTTTCAGGGGTCAGACAAATCTGATCCGGACTATTCCCAAGCCTCGCAATGCCCACCGCCGGGTAAATGCCATAGCGGGTATTGGGGTCTGCGATTTTGGGCTCGGGCTGGGCGGTTATTGAATTAATTTTTGACATATCATTGATTTTTAATCAATTGCCATATCAATTCTGGCAATCCTATAAAGTAAACAGGGCTTGTATTTTTTTAAGCAAAAAATTTCAGCGACAAGCCTTCCAGTTTCAGATGATCGCCGGCACCATTTCTGTCGGGGGTCATCACAACAAGGGTGACTTTAAAATCTTTATGCCCTTTTGCAACCAATTTTTGCACAGCAGCAGTCACGTCAATTTTAAAATCCCGGGGGGCATTGTGGTGCACCGGCCGCTGGTCAAACAGCCGCCTGTTGAGCGGAGGAGGATCGCAGTGGCCAGGCCCTCCTATGCAGTCGCCGTGACCAAAAAGCGAAACGTAACCGGCAAAATGGTCATTATCGACCACAGGTGTATGGATATTGGCGTCGGGTTGGTTGAGAAAAACCCGGATACCATACGAGCGGTTTGGCTGGATGATGCGGTGCAAGCGCACCTCCGCCCGGGCGTGATTGTCTATAACATACTCCGACAAGCCTGCGTGGCTGGTATTGAGGCGGGAAAAACCAATGTTTTTATCCGTTTCAAAATGATGGGCATCCATCACGTATTCATACCCAAGTGCACGGGTTGAGGCGGCGTCCCGGGCCACATAATGCAACCCGGCAAGTTGCGCATCCGGCTCAAAAGGCTGTTGTCCGGGATGCAACTCCTGCCATTGGTGAAAAATGCGGTCTACCATAGAATGGTGGGGCCAGAAAACAGGATCATAACACGCCGTAAGGTTGTTCAGCATATCGCCCATGGCCGGTTCTGTGGCGAAAAAATTACCCCCATAGGGATAGTTGTTCGTATCAACCGGTGGTTTGGGGCCGCTGATAACTTTATTATCCGGATTATTGGGGTTAAACCCACCCACCCAGATGTGAACGGTATTATGGGGGTTCATGTCGAGTGCCCCATAAGACATGTCGTAGGACGGGCCGCCTACAAAATTGATCCACTGGTCAATTTTCAGCAGCATCTCCACGTCTTGCCCGGTTGGAAAATGGTGGTGGAAAGTGCTTTGCATGCCTTCTTCTCCCAGGGCTTTCCCATTGTTGTCATAAAACATGGCCGGCCAGCGGAACGGGTACCAAAGCGGGTTGATCTCGATAAGCGTTTCTCTGATTTTTTTCTTCCAGTCAAAGGTGAGTTTTCCAACCAATTGTTCCAGGCCCCAAAAAAATTCAGAATCGGCATTGTAGCGAAATCCGACCATCTCTTTAATGCCGGAAGCCATTCCCAATCCAATGAGCTTTTTAGCCCCTAATTCGTTTAAAAAGCATTGGTAATGATAGGGTAAGACTCCCCCTGTGAATGGTACAGGGATCGTTTTTTTGATGCTTTTTGGAAAAGCAATTTCTTTGGGGGGAACGAGGTTGCCATTCCGGTAACGTTTGGAGGGCCAGTTCCAATATGGAATCGTCACATCCGCAATGATGTCCTGACAACGTTGTTCAAATTCGTACAAATACATGCGGTGCCAAAGCAGAAACTGCTCCCAGCCATGCTGGCACTGATCGCCATGCAACCGCCCCCAGTAATTCCAGTTGCGGCGATCCATTGGAAAAGCGTTCAACTGAATCATTTCGTTGTGTACATACCGCCACTTGCAAACTTCTTCATCGGTCAGGCAGTCCACATCTTTGCGCTGTTTCAGGCCGTTTCTGTCTGATTGGATGGAATTTGAAGTTTTTCTGGAAACGGCATGGGGTTCTTCCCCAAGCGACAACCGAAGCAATTTGCCACTACTACCGGATTTGGCAGCAGCCTCATCTTTATCAGGGCAACCATCGTCAATCCAGTCGGAAATGAATTGGATGTCAACCTCCGCTACCCGGTTCCCCCCCCACATAAAAGGAGGAAAATGGCCTGCCGGAGCATTAAACGGTGCTTCTCCT
>JABWAJ010000742.1 GCA_013361075.1 Saprospiraceae bacterium
AACGCCATCAGCGGCAACAAAAAGGAACCCTCGGCTACAGGGTTACCGACCACACGGGACAAATGCTCTATGATGGCATTGTCAGCTTCAAAGGGAAAGGGCCGTTCGAGGTGATTCCAACCATCATCGAAGGGCCGTTCATCAACCTGCTTACCCCAGACGGAGCTACCATTTCTTTTACCACCAACCAACCGGTGCTGGCTTCCGTTGTCGTTGGGGGCAAGACCTTCTACGATGCAGTTGAGGCAACGAATCACGAAATTGCAGTTTCCGGATTGCAGGCGGCCACCACATATCCCTATACTGTAAGATACGGCGATCTGGAACTGAGTTTTTCTTTCCGTACGGCGCCCCGGCCAGGAGCCCGCAAGCCCTTTTCATTTACCTATGCCAGTGATTCACGTGCCGGCCAGGGAGGGGGCGAACGCAATGTCTGGGGGTCGAATAACTACATCATGAAGAAGATTATGGCCTTAGGGCAGCAAAAAAAATCGGCTTTCATGCAATTCACCGGAGACCTCATCAATGGGTATCTGGTAAGTCCGGACAACATGCGCCTCCAGTATGCTAACTGGAAACGAGCCATACAGCCTTTTACCCATTATGCCCCCATGATGGCTGCAATGGGCAACCACGACGCCCTTATGTGGCGATTTATGTACAAATCGCCGGATGGCAAAGATTCAGTGTCTTTTCAAGTCGACCGCTTTCCTTTTGAAACAGAATCGGCAGAGGCAATTTTTAATGAAAATTTTGTAAATCCCCACAATGGGCCCGACAGCGAAGATGGCGCTGCTTATGACCCCGACCCCAACCGGGTGGATTTTCCATCTTATAAAGAAAATGTTTTTTATTATACTTACGACAACGTGGCCGTAGTGGTCATGAATTCTAATTACCTCTATGCGCCAACTACTTCGCGCATTCCGCACACCGGAGGGGGCTTGCACGGCTACATCATGGACCAGCAATTGAAATGGCTGGAGAATACCATCGAGATGCTGGAAAAAGACAAAAACATCGACCACATTTTTACCACCCAGCATACTCCGTGTTTCCCAAACGGCGGCCACGTGCGCGACGATATGTGGTATGGTGGCAACAACGCCCCCCGGCCCTGGATTGGCGGTAAGGCTTTTGACAAAGGCATCATAGAGCGTCGCGACCAGATTCTTGACATTATTGTGAACAAAAGTACCAAGGTGCGGGCCATTCTCACCGGCGACGAACACAACTACAACCGCCTGCGCCTTACACCGGAAACCGTCATTTACCCTGAAAACTACGACAAACCTAAAATCAAGTTGTCACGCACCGTCTATCAAATCAATAACGGGGCAGCAGGCGCTCCCTATTACGCTCAGGAACAAACCCCGTGGACCCCATTCGTAAGCGGGTTTACCACCCAGCATGCACTGGTTTTTTTTCACGTGAACAAAAAAAAGATCGAAGTAGAGGTGATCAATCCTGACACACTGGAAGAAGTGGACCGCTTCCGGCTGCATTGATGCCATAATCCGGATATATATTCCAGGCAGGCGCTAAGGTTCAGCAGATAATTTCACAGAAACGGGATTCAGTGATTTTTTTGTTGTTTTTTCAACAACAGGCCGCTTGTATTCAATACAAATGAAAAATTGTGCAATTCTCCCGACATAGAAAA
>JABWAJ010000163.1 GCA_013361075.1 Saprospiraceae bacterium
GAATCGCCAGCCTGTGCTCCAAGATCATCCGCCAGCCACTGGTTTAACAGGATCTCATCCCGGGACAGTGGTGGTTCGATTCCTCCCGGAATGGGATCCATCGAGGCAACAATCGAATAGGGCGCCGAATGATCTCCTTTGCGGATTTCATTGACAAAATAGGTGAGAATCTGTGTGAGTGGCTGCCCAGTTTTTCTGGCAGCCTCGAGGACCGGTGGATCGAGAAAAATCCGCCTGGTACGCAACTCTAACTCTTTCCGATTCGAAAGAGTGTGCAGTTCCAGGCCATAATCGGCAAGCTGCAGACACTCCCGGATGCGTGAAAATAAGGATTTGGAATCAGCCGGCTTTGGCAAATTCTCCCGGAGAAGCATCAGATTGGCCTGGCCTTGAAGGTTCACCAGCTCCTGAAGTTTCTCTATGGGAATGAAAACATTGGCAGGAAGCACCTGGCTGGCTTCCAGGCTGAATGAACCCAGGGATTCATCGGAAATGATCTCGATGACTTTTGCACGATGTGCGACTGAGAGATCCTCGATGGTGGAGAGGGGGGCATCGCGAGGCAGCAGGCTTGTTTTCTCAACACGCAGGATCACTTCATCCCCGGGGGATATTTTCAACTTTTCCGCCAGTTTTCGATTCACAGCCACACCCTGAAATGCAGCTGGAGGTTTGCCGGCAAACGACCAGTAGGCGGAATCGACTCCAAGGACCTTGATCTGGTTGGCCCTAAGGTTCTCTTTCATTCCGGTGATCGAGCCATTGAGTTGAAGGACTGGCGCTGCGGTTAAGGAGGCCTTGCGGTTCAGATCATCGGCCAGAGACTGGCGGAAATAACGGTTCTGGGCGAGCAAAACAGATTCCACACCCCCCAGGCGTTTGTGGGCCACCCAGCGAAGGGTGTAGTCCATCGAATCACCGACAAGCAGCGCCCCTGTCAAGACAGTGCAACCGACTGCAACTCCACACATCACTGCACAATGGGAGTATCGTTGGTAAGCCAGGCTGCGCAGGAGGAGTTTGAGTCGATTCATTGCGGATCGGTTATATCAGGAGAAGGTCAATGAGCCTTGGGATCAGATCCAGCCAGCCGCCCTTCTCTGAGTTCATAAACCAGCCCCATGCAGGCGGCCAGCTCTTGTGAATGGGTCACCACCACCTGAGTCACTTTGAGATCACGGTTCAAACCAGCCAGCAGTTCCGCCAGCTGGCCCGCTGTGTGCTGATCCAGAGAGCCGGTCGGTTCATCAGCCAGCAGAAGGGCCGGCTGGTTGATCAATGCCCGCACCACCGCGACCCGTTGACGCTCCCCCCCGGACAACATGCCGGGAAAAGATTGAATCCGATCCTGAAGGCCGACACGCTCCAGCAAATCCACAGCCCTTTTCTCGTCTTCCGGAGTCGAGGCCCTGCGGCCATCGGCCAGTGTCGGGATGAGGACATTTTCGATAACGGTGCACTGTGGAAGGAGGTAGTGGGACTGGAAGACAAATCCGAACCGGCTGTTGCGGATTGAGTCCAGGTCTTTGCTGGTGAGTGTTGTCAGGTCCCTGCCGTTGAGGATGATCGAGCCGGAGGAGGGCTGATCCAGTGCACCCATCAGATTCAGCAGTGTGCTCTTCCCGGAACCGGAAGGCCCCATCAGTGCCACGTATTCGTTTTTCTGAATGCTCAGAGAAACAGATTGAAGGGCCCGCACTTCGGTGGTCCCCATGATGTAAATTTTGCTCAGGTCCTTTACGGAAATTATCGACTCCATGTTTGAGATTTTGCAGATCAATTACTCCATCATTTTGGGCACCTTGAAAAAAGAACCGTCACTTAGCGGTGCATTGCGAAAAGCTGCGTCCCGTTGATCCCACACTTCGGTAACATCGTCGCGCAGGGGTTGGGTCGCTTCATTGACATAGACGAGCGGTTCCACCGCTGTGGTATCCGGCTCATTGAGTTTTTCAACCATGTCAAGAATTTTGTTCATGTCCTGCAGGATGGCTTCGCGCGAATCTTCTGAAAGCTCCAAACGTGCCAGGTGCTCAATGCGTAAAAGTAAGGCCCGATCTATTTGCATGATTTTCTATTTAGAAGTTCGTCCGGTTTTTATCGCCCAAAGTTAGAGAAACGGGCGGGAGTAGTTACTCCTCCGTTCTTTTTTGCTGCGCAATGTGCAAAAAAAGTTGTGCTTGTTTTGAAAGGACGCCTTATTTTGTGCGAATTATAACCAATCGGACTTTCCGCATGAATCAGGAACCTACACAGCCCATCGCCAAGCACATTGCGATCGCCGGAAATATTGGCGCCGGCAAAACGACCTTATGTACACAATTGGGAAAAAACTTCGGATGGGAAGTTCATTATGAATCAACAGACGACAATCCTTACCTCAGCGATTTTTATGTGGACATGCGCCGATGGTCATTCAACCTGCAAATCTTTTTTCTCAACAACCGCTATCAGCAGGTTTTGAAAATTCTGCAGGGCGATACAACAGTGGTGCAGGACCGCACCATTTATGAGGATGCTTATATTTTTGCGCCTAACCTGCACGATATGGGGTTGATGACTTCGCGGGATTTCGACAACTATTTTAGCTTGTTTCAAACGATGTCATCCCAGATACAGCCGCCTGACCTGCTCATCTACCTGCGTGCAGGCATTCCTACGTTGGTCAACCACATCCAGCGCCGGGGCCGCGACTACGAAGGAAACATGAGCCTTGACTACCTGCGCCGCCTCAACGACCGCTACGAACAGTGGATCAGCGGATACAAAGAAGGCAAGCTCCTTGTTATCAATGCTGACGAAATTGATTTTATGGACAACCAGGAAGACCTGGGCAAGGTCGTCAACCTGGTGAGCGCAGAATTGCACGGACTTTTCTGATTTGCACCTGTCCAACTTCGCTCACGACCGGAATTCCGTTTCGTGAGCGGAGCTGAACTATGGTTTTTCCCCCTCATCCCTGTGCCCGAGGGTGGCTACCTCCTGCTTCGTTTCCGTTGAGGTTGATTCTTTGCCATAAAACAAAGCACCAAGTAAGAGCGCATGTACAAACAGGGTAACAAAGAGTGCCAGAGCACGGTTGCTGCGGGCATGGCGTTGCTCAAGGATTTCAGTGGAATAATTCATGGCGTATGCATTTTTTTACCCTAACGATCTTCGTTTTCAGGCTATTTTGCACCACCCGTTAAAGTATTCATAAGAATGCGGTTGCTACCGGTTTTTTACCAAGCTGCTCCAGCAGGCGTTTGTTTTGTTTGTCTTCGCTTTTGGTAAGGAGCTCCGGTAATAATTTCAGGCCGGAATGCGCCAGTTCTCTGGAGCGCTCAAACTCCTGTAAGGCATTGGCCATAGCCGATTGGATGAGCAGGCCTGCTGCACCTGCTTTTTGATCCCATGCAGGATGGATTTGGCTTAAAAAAAATTGTGCCTTTTCGACATCCTGTGCAATCAGGGCATAAGCTAAAGCCAATTCTTTCAGTACTTCATTTTTGAACAAGGCAGGCTGGTCTCCAATCAATGGCTCGGTGAGTTGAATTTGCCGAAGGGCTTCTTCCGGTTCGTTGACGTCAAGGTGGTAGCGAAACAATAAATTGCGGGCATACACCTGAAACATTGTACTGTCTTCAGTTGCGATGGCTTCCAATTGTGATTTGTCTAAAGCCGAATAAGGTTCACCTCCCATAGTTTTAGCCAGCACAGTGAGGGTTGCCTGCTCAATTTCAGCGGCTCTTCCTCCCCGGATAAGCCGGAAAAAACGCGCACGGTCGGTAAAAAATGTGCCCGTTCTGCCTGGCAGGGTGGTGGCAACAAAAAGCAGAAGGGAGGCGGCACCAAAAGCAAAACCTCCATTGATGGCCAGGCGAAGCAGGACCGTATTTTGAGTTTCCAGAAGCGGAAGCGAGGCATAGCTCAGGCCAAGGGCAATGAGGGCACCCAACAGGCTTACTACAGGCCCCATGGCAACAATGAGGGCGAATTTTTGTCGCAGTCCGGGCTCATCGCGCACCGGAACAGTTGCAGCAATACCGCCAGCTAAGTTAACATCCCGGTTTACAAACCACTCGATCCTGTCAGTTGCCGCATTCCGGCGAACGCCAAGCAATCCCACAATGAATAAGTGAAATTTGAACCCCTGGGCCAACCCGCTGATCAGGTGGCCCAGTTCATGAGCACACCACGCCGCCCAGATGCCGAAAAGAATCAGGGCTACTTTGAGCGGATTTTCCCAGGAACTATCTGAATATGCCAGGCTTTTAATTGTGGATTTATCTACTAAAAAGGAAGTTAAGGCATAGCCCAAAAGGCCTGCGCATATCCCGGTTGCTGCTCCGATAGCCAATTGTCTGAGCTGATTTTTTTGCTTGGTTGTTGACATGTTTTTTGATTTTAGTTTTCCAGTTCATTCAAATACGATTTAAGCGCCTGGTGATAACGGCCATAACTCCACCAAACCGCCCACCGCACGTAGCGGTAACTTCCCCAAATGATGAGTGCTGCAAATACAATGATGGTGATGCCCCCCCAAAACGGGTAATTGTCGAGAAAGCGGTCTAAAGGCTTCATAGCGGGGTCGTCTACCTCGTTTTTTCCTATGGTAAAACCCACGATACCTCCCAACACTGCCGCGAACGGGATTAGCCAGGAGGCGTATTTCAGGTAAAGTCGAATGAATTCACCAACGATGAAAATGAGGCTGCTCAAGGTCTCCTGCAGGTTGCCCTGGGTGACCGCGATGTTTTTCAACCGGCGGCTTTGCCAATAAAAAGCAGGTACCTGAACGATCATGATTAGAAATAGGAGCAGTGCCATCATGCGCGCTGCCCAGGAAGCATAGAACCAGGCTGCAATACTTATACCTGTAACCAGCACTACCCCAAATGCGATCTCAGTGAGCATGTTTCGCAGGATTTTGCTTACCGCGGTTTCTGTTTTTTTGTGAAATAACCGAATCAACTCTGTGGCTGATTTTTCGGGACCCTGGCTCTGCAACCGGTCGCGCAATTGCTTTTTCATATCGTCGAGTTCCATGGTGCTATGCTTGTTTTTGTACCAATTCCCGAAGTTGCCCTTTGATGCGGCTTAGTTTTACGCCGACGTGGTTGGCAGTGATGCCCAGCATTTCTCCGATGGTTTTGTGGTCGAAATCTTCCAGGTACAACATGATCAGGGCTTTGTCAATTTTTGAAAGACCTCCGATCGCATGATACATGGCTTCTATGGCTGCTTCCTCATCTGAATTTGCTGTTTCATGAAGGACAACCGGGTCTAATTGGGAGAGCGGGATCCGCAATTTAGCTTTCCGGAAATGAGATATTGCGGTATTGAGCGCCACCTGATAAAGCCATGTGGAAAATTTTGCCGCCCCCTTAAAATTGTTAATTCCACGCCATGCCTGGAGCAGGATTTCCTGAAACAAATCTTCCCGGTCGGTCGGATCCGCAGCATACAGGTTACAGACTTTCTGGATGATGTTTTGATGCTCTCCAATGAGCGTCAAAAACGCTTGCTCTGTCATATTGGCTTTGAAATCTGAAGGATTAGTCGCAGAAAACTTCTAATTCTTACAACGGATACCTGTTTTTTTCAACATCACACCTGCTGGCCTATCTAATGATTTGATTATCTGATTTTTATTGTTTGACTTTAAAGTGTACGAACGAAAAAGACAGACACAAATTAACGCGTTATCTTTGCCCTGAAAAATACGCGCATCATGCTCCAGCAACTGCTCCGGGAATTACAACTCACAAGCACCAAATTGGTTGCCGTTTCCAAAACACACCCCGTTTCGGCCATTGAAGAGCTCTACAAGCAGGGTCAGCGCCTGTTTGGTGAAAACCGCCCCAAAGAAATGGCAGAAAAGTACCCCCAATTGCCCGGCGATATCGAATGGCATTTCATCGGCCACCTGCAAAGCTCCAACGTCAAGTACATTGCGTCTTTCGTTGGCATGATCCATTCCGTCGAAAGCCTTTCGCTGCTTCAGGAAATCAACCGGCAGGCAGCAAAGCACGGGCGGGTCATTCCTTGCCTTTTACAGTTCAAAATTGCGATGGAAGAATCGAAATATGGTCTGGACATGCCGGCTGCCGAAGCGTTGTTGTCTTCTGATGCCTTTCGGCAAATGAAAAACGTGCGGATGGCCGGCGTCATGGGCATGGCAACCTTTACGGAAGATAAAGAGCAGATTCACAGAGAGTTTCGGCAGTTAAAACAGTATTTTGAAATGCTGCGGGCTAAGTTTTTTCAAAACGATCCCGGCTTTTGCGAAATTTCAATGGGCATGTCGGGCGACTACCGGATTGCCATTGAAGAGGGGAGCACGATGGTACGGATTGGGAGTTTGTTGTTTGGGCGGTAGACGGTGGACGGTAGACGGTAGACGGTGGACGGTAGACGGTGGACGGTGGGGCAGCAATCACTGAATGAGTATATTTCTCATGGCAAAGATTATGTTTCATAAACAAGTAGGTGTATGTTAAAAACTCGTCCAATTCACGATTTTAAAGAGTCCAATAAACCTTAAAAAATGAGAAAAATAATTACAACATGTACGGTACAATTAATTTTGATTCATACTATATGCGCATGCGGGTGTGGCGGGCCGAAGAATAGTTTAAAAGTTGATATTGATTCATTACATGCTATTTTCAAGCGCACCTTAAAGTTACCTTGTTTGATTCTAAATCCAATTCGAGCTGTGAAGGAATAATATTTGGCAAGTCAGTTGGAGACACCGTTTTAGTTTTTGCTGATGACGAATTTAATTGTCAAATGTTGGGTAGTTACATCTGCGGAAGGCACCCTACATTTCAAAATTTAAGCCCTGCAGAAAGGATATTTATTGATACTGCAAAATGGGTTAATCCCAGAATACACTATAGAGATCCAGCGGCGTCCTTAAAGGAAATGTTCCCAGAACCAAAAGGCCAGACTATTCAATCAAAAGAATCTGAAAATAAAGGAAAATTCAACCTTTTCCTTTACTTGAGTTTGGTATTAAATGTGATTTTGGGGTGGTTGCTGCTGAAAAAATATAAAAGATAGCTTGTGCAGTGGTGTAGGCCAGAACGCATTATCAATCATCCCTCACTTCGCTTACAGCCTCTCCATCCCCAAAATGTGTAGTGATTCGGTCGCCGGGTTTTAAAGCTGCGCCAGCGCGTACAATTTTCCCGTCTTTGGTGGTCAGGGTGAATCCCCGTTTCAGCGTATTTTCTACACTCAACATTTCCAGCAACGATTCCTGTCCCTGCAACTTCAGGGCGCTTTCGCGCAATCGCTGGCGGAACAAAACGGGGATCAGCGTTTCCTGATGGTTCAATACCTGGTATTCTGAGCGGATTTTTTGACGAATGGCCAAATCGCATTGCTGCGCTAAGTATTCCAAAGACAAATTGGCCGTTTCCAGACTTTTCCAAAGCGAATCGCGGATGCTGAGTTGTAATTGCACCAGCGTGGTTTCAAAGTGCAGGTTGTGGCCAATTAAAAAGTCAGCAACGGCAGTCGGCGTTTTTAAGGCGGTATGGGCGACGAGGTCCAAAACGGTTTCATCGGTATCGTGACCGATTCCGCAAAGCACAGGTATGGACAGGCGGGCCATCTGAGCGCATACGGCATAACTGTCAAAAGCAGTCAGATCGAGCCGTGCACCTCCGCCGCGAATAACCACCAGGCAATCGAATTGCTGGTGCTTTGCCTGGATTTTTTTTAGTTGGTTCAGCACTTCCTGTTCTGCTTGTTCGCCCTGTACGGCAACCGGGAACAGCACCATAGAAAACCCATACCCGTAGCGGTTGCCCTGCAGGTGCTTCCAGAAATCCTGGAAACCTGCTGCCTTTGGGGACGAAATTACGGCAACGCGCTGTAAAACCAATGGCAGTTGCAACGATCGGTTCAGGTCGAAAAATCCGACTTCTTTTAGTCTTTGGATGGTATTCCGGCGCTCCAGTTCAAGTTTGCCAAGGGTGTAAGCCGGGTCTATGTCCTGAATCAGGAGTTTGAATCCGTAGCGTTCGTGGAATTCAACGCGTACTTTAAGCAATACCTCCATGCCAGCCCGTAACAGATCTCTCCAGATTGAACCCAGTTGGGAATGCAGCTGGCGGGCCGTTTGCTGCCAGATGACGGCTTCTGCCTGGGCCAATATCTCCTCTTTTTCCCCGCCTTTTTCTACCAAGCTGAGGTAATAATGTCCGCGGCTTTCATTAACCTGGGCAATTTCAGCACGCACCCAAAGCGCGTCCGGCAGGTTTAGTGCCAAAACCCTCCGGACGTGCTCGTTCAGGTCAAACAGGGAGCAGGAAGTTGCAGAACCAGGCATGGCAACTATTCGAGATCGAAGTTAAATCGCCCGTCCCGATAGCTCACAGTGGGCAAATAGCGATAGCCTTCTACTTCCTGTTCTTCGTCTACCTGGGCATGGTAAACCGTCAGGCTTGTCTCCTGACGCAGAACGTAGAAATAATCACCGGCACCGGCCCACCAACCACCAACGGCGATTATTGCTTCTTTCGGTATGTCGTATGTGGCATAGTCCGAAGGGTTGATTTTATCGCACGCGTTGATGTTGGCAATTTTGGTTTTGCTCTCGTTAACGATCATAAAAACGCCGTTCTGTGGGGTATCCGGATCTTCACTGGTCGCTTCGCAAACGAGCTGTACATTTAAAGGAGGAGAAGGTTCTGCAGCATCCTGCTCTGTTTTTTTGTCTGCTGTACAGGCTGCGAGCCACAATATCCCCAAAAAAAGAATGGATGTAAAAAGGTGTTTCATTGTATTTGCATGTTTGTTTTAAACACTGTTAACCAGTTTGTTGTCCTTAAACAGGTCTTTGCATCAGACTGCCTGATACAAAATTGCTCCCATTCTTCTAAAATATTTATTCCGCACTGTTTTGTCCAAAGGGGAACTTTTGTAAATTTGCCACGCTTTTTAAAGATGGTGAGTGTAGCTCAGTAGGTTAGAGCGTCGGATTGTGGTTCCGAAGGTCGCCGGTTCGAGCCCGGTCATTCACCCTAAAAGAAGTAAGCCTCTGCACTTTAGCAGGGGCTTTTTTATTGCTTTTGCTCACCAGTTGGTGAAAGCTTTATTGAAAATGTCTTCCATGATCTGGTCGCTGATGGCCTGAATGGCTTCGTCCTGAACGGAAGACAAACTCGTTGCACTCGGAAAATTGTAGAAAAAAGTAAAGTTCTGTTTCCAGTTCTTCGTTTCATTCTTGTGGTTGATGTATTCGATGGCGGTCACAATAGTCAGGCGGTTCAGTGCCGTGCGCTCACCCGGTTGCGGGGCTTCGGCAGAAACCCGGAAATCAACAATGGCTCCTTTGAATTCGATGTCCGGGGTTTTGTCATCCAAAACCAGTCTCGATTCCGTCCTGATTTTTTCCTTCAATGCTTCTGTGAAGGTTTGTGGCAGCGAAGGCGCAGCATCCAAAGCATTGTTTTTAAACTGCTCGACATAGTAGGTGCGCGTTTCAGCGTCAATGTCAATGCCCCGGAAAGAGTAGCACCCCTGCCAAAACAAAACCCAAATCAGGGAAAGGGATAAGAAGAAACGCGTCTGTGCAGTCATCATGGTGTATTTGTATTTTGAGGATCTGAAGGTGTAACTATTTGACTATTTGAGGAATTGATGCACCATCCCAAACGGCAAGCTCCCTGCATCCTCAATTCCTCATTGAATATCGTATTCTTTAATCTTCCGGTACAAGGTTCGCTCCGAAATTCCAAGGTCTTGTGAGGCTTCTTTTCGTTTGCCGCTGTGTTTGCGCAAAGCCTTCCGGATCAGTTCTTTTTCATTTTCTTCAATGG